>DNWN01000168.1:1075-4704 GCA_003507115.1 Cryomorphaceae bacterium
CTGCTCCACCCCGCGATGTGGACGTCAAAAGTACAAAAACTTTGCATATCCGTCGGAAACCATATCAGATGGGGGAAATATCTTCTGAATTACCTTCAAGCCAGTGAAGGACAAGCAGATATATGACTTTTCGGCGGTCATCGAACGCTTGGATGGCGATTGGGCCTGGGATTTTGTGGAGGTGCCGCCATCTATCGTGGAGGAAATTCGGACCAAGAAATGGAAAAGACTCTGTGTTGCATTGGAGGAGTTGACCGCTCATTCTTGTGCCTTACTTCCCTTGTCCGAGGGAAGGCGAGGTATTATGATTAGCCAGGCCAGACAGAAGGAACTTGGAATATTTCTCGGGGCATGGATTCATCTCAGGGTTTGGGAGGACCAGTCAAAGTATGGCATGCCGGTGCCAAAAGAACTACAAGAGCTCTTTGAGTTTGATCCGGCCATTGAAGCGGCCTTCGAAAAGCTGCTACCGGGCCGGCGTCGAAACTACCTTCATCACATTGCCTCCGCCAAGACGGAGGCTACTCGGACCAAACGCGTGCTGAAGCTGCTAAAAGATTTGGGCATAGAAAGCGTGGGATAAGCGTTTAGGCGGATAAAAACCCCGACCTTTGCCGCATGGAAAAAGCCCATAAAGCCGGTTTTATTAACCTCATTGGCCATCCTAATGTGGGCAAGTCCACTTTGACCAATGCCTTGGTCGGGGAGCGCCTGAACATCATCACTCCCAAGGCGCAGACGACTCGTCACCGAATCTTTGGGATTTTGAACGGCGAAACCCCTACGCACGACTACCAATTGGTGTTCAGTGACACTCCCGGGGTACTAGATCCGGCCTATGCTCTGCAGGAATCCATGCTTTCGGCTGTCAAATCGGCGTTTGAAGACGCGGACATTTTCTTGTACGTCGTGGAGTTGGGCGAAGGCCCGCTCAAACACGAAGGGTTCTTCAAGGGCCTGCAAGAGACAGAGCAACCCGTCTTAGTGCTTTTAAACAAGGTGGATCTGCACGATCAGGAGCGTTTGGAGCGCGAGACGGCACTCTGGACGACGTGGATGCCGCGGGCGGAGATTATTCCGATCTCGGCGTTGACGAAGTTCAATTTGGACTATGTGCTCAACCGCATCCTTCAGCTGATCCCGGAAAGCCCTCCCTACTTCGAAAAAGGCCAGTTGACAGACCGATCTGAGCGCTTTGTGACCTCGGAAATTATTCGGGAGCAGGTCTTAATGAATTATAGCAAAGAGATTCCTTACTCCGTCGAGGTGGGCATCGATACCTTTGTCGAAGAAGAAAAGATTATCAAAATTCGTGCAGTGCTCTATGTGGCGCGCGACTCGCAAAAGGGCATCCTCATTGGCCACAAAGGGGCGGCGTTGAAGCGGGTTGGAATCGGCGCCCGAAAGCGGATGCAGGACTTTTTTCAAAAACATGTGCACCTAGAGCTCTATGTGAAGGTGCAAGCAGACTGGCGGAATGACCGCAGCAAACTCAAACGCTTCGGATACGAATGAAATCGCTTGTAGCCATCGTCGGACGCCCCAATGTGGGCAAGTCCACGTTCTTTAACCGCCTCGTGCAGCGCCGCGACGCTATTGTTGACGCTATCGCTGGCGTGACCCGAGACCGCCACTATGGACATAGTGAGTGGATTGGNNTTTGAAGGCGAGATCCGGAAACAGGTCGAAGCCGCCCTCACCGAATGCGATGCGATTGTCTTCCTCGTCGATGTGGAAGATGGCATCACCCACGATGACAAGGAAATTGCGGCCATTTTGCGCCGACAGGACAAGCCCGTTGTGCTGGTCGCCAACAAGGTGGACAACCATCAGCGCGCCGCGGATGCGGCCGAGTTTTATACCCTGGGCTTGGGAGAGCCGATTTGCATGTCCAGCATCAATGGAAGTGGTACGGGCGAAGTATTGGACGCACTGGTCCAGCACATCCCCGATACCCTCGAAGGAGAAGGCACGGATGATCCGTGGGATGGCCTCCCTAAGCTGGCCATCGTCGGGCGACCCAACGTAGGCAAATCCTCCCTGACCAATGCCCTCTTCGAAGAGGAAAAGAGCATTGTGACCGACATCCCGGGGACCACCCGCGACACCGTGAATGCGCACTTCAATAAATTCGGCATGGAATTCATCCTGTTGGATACGGCGGGTTTGCGCAAAAAAGGCAAGGTCAACCAAGATTTGGAGTTTTACAGCAACATGCGTAGCATCCGAACGATTGAAGAGTCAGATGTGTGCATTTTGGTGATTGATGCCACCCAAGGCTTTGAATCCCAAGATTTGTCCATCCTCAACGTGATCGAGAAAAATCACAAAGGCCTTGTGATTCTAGTAAATAAATGGGATCTCGTGGAGAAAGACCACAAGTCCATGGACGAATACAAGAAGCTGATTTTGGAGCGGACCAAGCCCTTTGTAGACATCCCGGTCATCTTTACGTCGGCCATCACCAAGCAACGGGTCTTGAAAGGCATCGAAGAAGCCATGGAAGTCTATAAGCGTCGGAGCAGCCGGATTACGACTTCCAAGCTCAACGACGAGATGCTTCCCATTGTGAAGCACATGCCGCCGCCTATCTACAAAGGCAAGGAGGTGAAAATCAAATACGTCACCCAGCTGCCCACGCACTATCCGCAGTTTGTCTACTTCTGCAATCTGCCCCAGTACGTGAAAGATCCCTACTACCGCTATGTGGAAAACCAAATGCGGAAAATCTACGACTTCACGGGCGTGCCCATGGAGATTTACTTCCGAAAGAAATAAGAAAAGCCGGGTTCGCCCGGTTTTTTTATGGAAAAGACAATGATGTGCTTAGGCGGTGACCTGGCGGAAGGCGGCCTCTAAGTTTTCGCCCCCTGGGCGCGTGAAAACATCCATGGCGGCCTCGCGGACAATTTTGCCCTGACGGATGAAGACCACGCGGTCACACAAGGCTTCCACTTCTTGCATGATGTGGGTGGAAAGCAACACGGTTTTGTTGGCTCCGACACGTCGGATAAGCTTCCGAATTTCCACCAATTGATTGGGGTCTAGGCCGGTCGTGGGTTCGTCCAAAATGAGTACCTCCGGATCGTGCACAAGGGCCGCAGCCAGACCGACCCGTTGGCGGTAGCCTTTGGAGAGTTGTTTGATTTGCTTGTGGCGTTCGGGGGTCAAGCCCACCTCGGCGATGCGTTGTTCCACCGCTTCTTCGGGAGCTCCGTAGAGGTTGGCAACAAAACCTAAAAACTCTGTGACATACATGTCCAAATACAGCGGGTTATGCTCAGGGAGGTAGCCCACTTTTTGACGAACAGCCAGGGAGTCCTTGGCGCAATCCAGCCCGCAGACCATGGCGCTGCCTTCACTGGCNNGGAATGTAGCCGGTCAAAATTTTCATCAGGGTACTCTTCCCGGCCCCATTGGGTCCGAGGAGTCCCACGATTTGGCCATTGGGAAGGTCCAAGGTGACGTCGTCTAAGGCCTTTTGGGTGCCGTAGTGTTTGGTCAATGCATGCGTGGTAATGGCCATCGCTTATCGCTTGCTAAAAAAGATGACCCACGTAGCCCAGCCGCCGGCCGCCTGGAGCGTCGCGGACGTTTTTGCCCTGTAGCTGTAGCATTCCAGGTAAACG
>DNWN01000070.1 GCA_003507115.1 Cryomorphaceae bacterium
CATTGCCAATCCCAACTGTTCCACCATCCAGCTCGTCATGGTGCTCAAGCCCCTGCACGCCCTTTACCCCATCAAACGGGTGATCGTCAGCACCTACCAAAGTGTGACGGGCACGGGCAAGGCGGCCGTGGACCAGCTTGAAAACGAGCGTCAAGGCCGCGAAGGCGCCATGGTCTATCCCTACGCCATCGACAAAAACTGCTTGCCGCAGTGCGACGTCTTCTTGGACAACGCCTACACCAAGGAGGAGATGAAGCTCACACACGAAACCAAGAAGATTTTGAACGATGCGTCGGTGCTGGTTTCGGCCACGGCGGTTCGGGTTCCTGTACAGGGCGGTCACTCCGAAGCGGTCAACATTGAATTTGCCGGCGAGCGCCCCCCCATGGAGGCCGTCCGTGCTTGCCTGCGCGATTTTCCGGGGGTCACGGTGTTGGACGATCCTTCCGCCAAGTCCTATCCCATGCCCCGCTTTGCGGAGGGTCAAGACGACGTCTTTGTGGGCCGAATTCGCGCCGACCACAGCCACCCCCAAGCCCTGAACTGCTGGATTGTATCGGACAATTTGCGCAAAGGTGCTGCCACCAATGCGGTCCAAATTGCAGAAGAATTGCTGCGCCGCGGAAAACTTCGGGCCTAATTTTTGTTTAAGTAATTGGCACTTTGTGCATCACAACCCTAAACGTGAACGAATTGAAACACGCGAAAGTCCTTTTTTCCCTCCTGCTGACCATGAGTTCATGGGCTATTTTGGCCCAGACCCTCGTCACTGGCAAGGTGGTCGATGCCGAGTCCAACGAGCCCATTATCGGCGCCGTGATTTCCACCATGCAGATGAATGGCAGCGACCGCCCCAGCATTAACGCCGTAGGTGCCACCAATGTGGACGGGGATTTTTCCGTGACCTTGCCCGCCGGAGCGCGTGGCTTCTCCATTTCCTCTTTTGGCTATGCGGCCTCACGTCAAAGTTTACAAAGCACATCGGGTGTCCAGGTGAACTTGGGCGTGATCAAGTTGACGTTGGACGAATCCGTCGTCCTCCAGCAGGCGGATGTGGTTTCGGATGGGCCTGCGATGCTCAACGGTTTGGACCGAAAAGTCTACGACGTAGCCGGCGACCTCCAAGTGGCCAGCGGCACGGGTACGGACATCCTGCGCCAAGTCCCCAACGTGACCATGGACATCGATGGCAACGTGGCCCTTCGCGGCGATGAAAACGTGACGATTCTGATCGATGGCCGCCCCGCTTCCCTCATGGGCTACCAGGGTTCCAATGCCTTTGACCGCCTCCCTGCGGGCATTGTGCAGCGTGTAGAAGTCATCACCAACCCCGGCGCTAAATTTGACGCCCAAGGAACGGGGGGTATCATCAACATTGTGACGAAAAAAGGCCGCGAACTTCCTTTGAACGGAGCCATCCAAATGGGCATTGGTACCCGAAACAAATACAACCTCGGTGGGAATGTGTCCATTCCCGTCGGCAAGGTGCGTATCAACGCTTCGGTCGGGGGAGATGACCGCCAAATGGGCTCGAGCGGATATACCTATCGTTCATACTTTTTTCCGGATTCACTGTATACTACCTCTGAGAACTCATTGGGTCAACGTGTCAATGTGGGAACGAATGCCCGCGTAGGGATAGATTGGACCATAGCAAAGACGCATCAGGTTGGATTTTCCATAGGGGTCGATCAGAACAATGGAACGGACTGGGATTCTGCCACCTTTATCAACGTAGGAAAGGATGGGATTCCTGCTCAAGCCGTGCAATACACGACCGAATCGGGCTCCCGTTCAAACCAAAATGCCTCCTTCCGATATGAGCGCAAATATTCGGACGAAAACAAGAAGTGGACCGCCGATGCGAATTACTCCTGGGGGTCGGATAACGAAATCCAAGACAATTACTACACAACCGATCCTCTTTATCCCACCGCGTTTACGTACGGAGCGTATTTGCAGCGATTTGATGTGCCTGGGAATTCCCAACGCCTGAACCTACAATCTGACGTGGAATGGCCGATTTCCGAAAAGGCGCGCGTTGACTTTGGATGGCGAACCTCCATGAGCGCCAACAAAGAAGTACGTGCTGCGACCCAACTACTAGAACCATGGTCCTCCAGTTTTGTATCCGACACCTTGCGAAGCTTCTTTACAGACATGAGTCAAGTGAACCACGCTGCCTATGGCACCTTTGGATATGTGATTTCGCCCAAGTGGAAAGGACAAGTGGGCCTTCGATACGAAACAGCCGTGGTGGATATTGTCCTGCGAGACAGTTCCACTTTGCAACGCTCTTACCCGGGCCTTTTCCCGAGTGCTTATTTGACCTATAGCCCTCGTAAAGGTCTCGATCTGCAAGCGAGTTACTCCATGCGAGTAAATCGTCCAGATGGCCATTGGGGCGGCAGCCTCAACCCCAATGTGGACTATTCCAACCCGAGCGGACTGCGCAAGGGCAACCCAGATTTGAAGCCCGAATACACCCACTCGATGGAATTCAATGTGGTACAGTTTGGACGGTGGGGCTCCCTATCCGGTTCGGCGTATGGCCGTCATACAATCAATATGATGTCGCGCTATATGGAGGCGCTTCCAAGCGGCGTCCTTATGATGACCTGGCTCAATTTTAATTCGCGGGACAATTTGGGCGTGAGTACCAACGCGATGCTTCGATTCAATAAGGCCATCCAACTGCAAGCCTCTGCCGATGCCTTTTATTCCGTTATCAATGGAAACAACGTGGCGGGAAATTTGACCCAAAGTGGATTTGGCTGGCAAGGGCGGAGCAATTTGATGCTCAACCTGCCCAAAGAACAGCAGGTTCAAATCACATACAACCAATGGGGCTCTGGCCCCACGGGGCAAGGATTTCGTCGAGGAATTCAGTTTATTGATTTGGGTTACCGGGTAGATTTCATGGAAAAACATTGGACGATTTCGGCACGATTAAGTGATGTGTTTAACCAACGACGTTATCGCTACGATCAGTACACCCCTCTTTTGGATGTGGAATTTATGCGTCGTCGCGAGAGTCGAATTGGGTTCTTGACCGTCCAATACAACTTTGGAAAGCCCGATCGTTCCCGAGGTATGCGCGGTGGACGTGGTGGCGGCCCAGGAGGGGATATGGACATGGGCGGAGGGGATATGGATTTATAATGAAACTCTGGAACCTATCCGCCCTCGCGGCCCTTACCCTATCCTGCCAAGGACAACCCACCCCAGAGGGCTCTCAGGTAGCAACTCCTACAATCAACACAAAAATGGAAACAGCTATTCTCGCCAGTGGGTGCTTTTGGGGCACCGAGTATTTCTTGAAACGCATTGATGGCGTGGTCTCCACCACGGTCGGCTACACCGGGGGCTTCGTGGAGAACCCCACGTACGAGCAAGTATGTACTAAGCGCACCGGGCATTACGAAGCCACGGAAGTGGTTTTTGACCCCAGCCAAACGGACTACGAAACCGTCCTGCGGATGTTCTTTGAGACCCATGACCCAACCCAAACCAACGGACAGGGGCCCGACATTGGCCCGCAATACCGCAGTGCGATTTTTTACTTGAACGAGACCCAAAAAGCCACGGCCGAAAAACTGATGGCCCTGTTGCGAGCCAAAGGGTATGCGGTCGCTACGGAATTGCTCCCCGCCGCCCCATTTTATTCTGCGGAGGGCTACCACCAAGATTACTACGACAACAAGGGAGGAACGCCCTACTGCCACGGTTATCGCGCCCTGTTTTAGTCGTTTAAATTCTTGTTGAAAACTCCCTGGCTCACGAACGCAAGCCTCTCGTATTGGTGGGTATCTTGACCCTATGAAGGGTTCCCTGCACTACACTTTAGAGCGACATATTTTCCACCTTCTTTTTCAAGAAGATAGCGTGGATGTGCCCGGTTTTGGCCGGTTGGAAGCCCAACGCTTTGGAGCAGAAATTCAGCTTCAATCGGGTCTCTTTTTACCCCCCGCGCGTCGACTCAGCTTTAGCCCTGTGGCAGGAAAAAGTGAACTTTTACTCAACCATTTGTCCCGTTATGAAGGACTGACTGCTTCCGAAGCTCAGACAGCCATTGCCCAATCCGTGAGTGAATGGAATCGTGCGCTATTGGAAGGAAAACGACTCCGTCTCGAGGGATTGGGCTCCTTTTCCAAGACCGGCCTTCAATGGGTGTTCCAAGCGTCAATCGAATCCAATTTCCTACCCGAAGCCTACGGACTACCCATTTTCCGGGTGACCCCGCTTTCACAGCGACAAGAAACCCCCGCAGAATCTGGATATACTCTTCCCGTTCCTCAGGTAATCAAGCGCCGCGAGCAGTGGCTTGCCCCTTTTCGTGCGGCAGCCGTCGTGGCGGGAGCCATTAGTTTAATGGCCCTAGGAACAACCAAGTCCGACTTCCGTGATTTTGTCCAAAACGCTTCATTCCGTCCCCAATGGGAAAGTATGACCGAAAATGTGCGCTCGTGGTTTGAGACGGACGCCGAGGAAGTCATAGAAGACGAATTTGGCACTCAAAGTATGCCCCCACTGGATTTCCTGCAAGAATCAGCGGAGGAAGCCTCTGAGATAGAATCCCCTGTCGAGCCGTCCAAAGTGGAGGTTCGCCCAGCGAAGACGACGGCCGCTGAAGCTCAATATGCCCTCGTTGTAGGCGCCTTCTCGGACATCAATAATGCGAACCGCCTCGCGGCAGACCTCCAAAAAGCGGGCTATCCGGCAAAAGTCCTCCACGCCAAGGTCGGCCTCACGAAAGTGGCCCTTCGTACCTTTGCCAACCGCGAGACTGCACAAGCAGCCAAAGAAGAGGCCAAAGCGGCCTTCCCTGCGGTTTGGATTTACAGTGAATGAAGCAGAAGCCCGCCTCCGAATCCCTCGCCGTCATGACGGAGATCGTTCTTCCGAACGACACCAATAATTTGAACAACCTATTTGGTGGTCAACTTTTAAGTTGGATGGACCGTTGTGCTGCCATTTCCGCACATCGGCATTGCCGCCGGACCGTCGTGACCGCCACGGTGAATCATGTCTCATTTAGACAAGCCATTCCCCAAGGAGCCATCGTCACCATGGAAGCCAAGATTAGCCGCGCCTTCACTTCCTCCATGGAAATTTTTGTCGACGTGTACACCGAAGACCAACGCGGCTCCGGGGAGCGAACCAAGTGCAATGAGGCGATTTACACCTTTGTCGCCGTGGATCAATTAGGAAATCCGATTGAAGTCCCCGCCGCCTTACCTGAAACAGATCTCGAAAAACAGCGCTTTGATGGAGCTCTGCGAAGACGACAACTCGCCCTCATCCTCTCGGGGAAAATGAAGCCTGAAGAGGCGACTGAGCTCAAGGCTTTGTTCTTTCCTCCCGCCTGAGTTCGGCAAAGGCCTCCTTACAATACGGCCGAAAAAGCAGCAGCCAATAAACTAATGTCTAGGAGGCGAATCATCCATGCCCTCTTCATGTAGGATTGGAGATTCACCATGTGCGGGGCGGCAAAAACGCTCAGAATTGCCGAGGCATTCGTTTCGGGGCCCTGCCAAGCATATAGGCCCACCGCCCAAAAAATCCCAATCCAGCTGAGCAATAATCCCCGACGTTTTGCTTTTTTAGCGGAGGTCATTGCCCGCAGTGTTTCGCCCAATGCCAGGGCAAGCCATAGAAGTAATACGATAGACCCAGCGCCCGGCATATGCCACGCGGAAGGCGAGGACCACAGCGGGGCGAGTTCTGTCCCTAGCGTTTGACCCTGCATCGTCCATACCAAGGCCATCAGGGCAAATCCAATCGCCCACGCAGCGCCAATCTGTAGATAGGTTCGAGCGGGCTGTCGTGGGTTTCCCGAACGCAAGGCTAACCACGCGGGCGCGATAGAGGACCACCAGGCAACCGAAAAAATACCGAGAAATGCGGAAAATAAGCCCAGGTTGGACCGTGATACCAATCCATTTTTTCGCTCATCACCCAATTCGTACGCCATGGCAAGCCAAATCGCAAAAAGCATGCTCACCCATGCATGATGTAGCTTGATTCCTTCAGGATGGGTTGCCAATAGCAACAAAAACCAGTACCATCCCAGGACATAATTGGTCTTCAAATAGCGACTTCGATAGACTAATACCACATTGACAAACCATGCGGCCAAGCCCACTAGTCCGGGTGTCCCCCAAAAGGACCAAGTGCCCTCCTTTGGATCGTCGATGACCAGAAAATTGAACAGAGCAGTAAGTCCCGCGGTCAACACAAAGAGGACCACGGCAATTCCGGGATGCGGATTTCTGAAAATATGACTTGCTTGGCGCACGCTATGGTGTAAATTTGCCTAAAATTAATAGGACTGTTATGCCCCTTCGTTCGTTTTTTGAAGGCCTTGGTGATTTTCTCGAGTGGACCTTCCAACTCCTACCCTTTTTGGGCAATTCTGCGAACTACCTCTTTATGGCCGTTGGTGCTGGATTAGGTATCTACTGGATTCGTGAAATGCGCAAACACCAGAAAGCAGGCGATAACTAATCGTTCCCATTCGAACAATGGCTAAAAGCCGCCCTCCGAGGCGGCTTTTTTATTGTTCAACTACTCAACGCAAACCTAGGTCTGCCCCGATGTCATTTCGGCGGTATACCCCGTCGAATGAAATTTGGTCCAGGCGTGCGTAGGCTTTTTGAAGGGCTTCTGTGGGATCCAAGGCCATCCCCGTGGCACACAGAACACGGCCTCCGTCGGTAACAATTTGACCCTTCACTTCCTTCGTTCCCGCTTGAAAAACCATCACCCCTTCGACGGCTCCGTCAAGTCCATGAATGGGTTTCCCTTTTTCGTAGGCTTCCGGGTAGCCGCCGGAAACCTGCATGACTGTGCACGCAGATTGCTCACTTTGAGCCATGGGGCGCGTCAATAAACTCTTCGAGGCAGCGTCCACGAATAGGGGAAGGAGATCCTCCTCCACGCGAGGAATCACGACCTCCGTCTCGGGATCCCCCATTCGGCAATTGTATTCAATCACTTTAACCCCTTTGGCCGTGTGGATTAAGCCAAAGAAAATAAAGCCCACATAGTCCATCTTCTCGTGGGCCAATCCTTGAATTGTGGGTTGTATGATCCGAGTGAGCACCTCCTTCTTGACGCTGTCCTGCACAAAGGGAACCGGCGAAACCGCGCCCATTCCTCCTGTATTCAGGCCTTGATCCGCCTCGCCGATGCGCTTGTAGTCCTTGGCTTCGGGCATCAACATAAAGTCCTTTCCATCCGTGAGGACAAAGACAGAGAATTCGATGCCGTCGAGAAACTCTTCGACGACCACGCGCGATGAAGCCGCCCCAAACTTGGCTTGGCCCAGCATCGCATCCATTTCTCGCAGGGCATCCGCCAAATTGTCCAGGATTAAAACCCCTTTGCCCGCGGCCAATCCATCCGCTTTGAGGACATAGGGTGCGTCAATGGTGGCAAGGTATTGCTTGGCCTCCTCGAGCTGATCGGCGGTAAACGTTCGGTGTCCTGCGGTGGGAATGCCATGGCGGCGCATAAACTCCTTGGAAAAATCCTTGGACCCTTCCAATTGAGCGGCCTCCGCTTTGGGGCCAATGACCTGGATGTGGGAGAGTTCCGGGCTCGTCGCAAAAAAGTCCGCCAACCCAGCCACCAACGGATCTTCCGGGCCAATGACCACCATGTCAATATTTTCGGCGGTGCAGAAATGCGTCAAGGCATCTCGGTCCTTCCAATCGACCTCGACACAGGTACCATATGCCTTCATGCCTGGGTTCCCCGGGGCGATAAAAAGCTGGTCCATCATAGGCGATTGTGCCATTTTCCATGCCAGGGCGGATTCGCGGCCCCCGGAGCCTAAGAGGAGTACATTCATCATCATTGGATTTGATGCCAAAAGTACGACCCTCCATTTGCACGATTCGGGCGTAAACGACTATAAACGTTTAAAACGCTTTTAAACCGAAATCCCGCCCAGGCCTTGCTCCGGCCATGCAGCGCAGCACACTCCTTCGTATCTTCTCCCCATGGATTCCATACACCTCTACCCCCTAGACATAGGCATCATTGTGGTGGCCCTTGTCGGCATGGTCGCCTTGGGCATTTGGGCCGGTCGGTCGGCCGAAAAATCCCTCGAAGGGTACTTCTTGGGCGGACGAAACTTACCCTGGGCCCTAGCCGGTCTGTCCATGGTCGCCACCACCTTTGCCGCGGACACCCCCCTCGCCGTGACGGAAATCGTTGGAATGGATGGCATCAGTGGCAACTGGATCTGGTGGAATCTCCTCGCCGGCGGCATGCTCACAGCCGTGGTCTTTGCGCCCTTGTGGCGCCGGGCTGGAGTCGTGACGGAAGCCGAACTCATTGAACTACGCTATCATGGAAAACCTGCGCTGTGGCTGCGTGTTTTTCGCGCGGTCTATCTGGGCCTCTTCATCAACCTCCTTATCCTGGGATGGGTCCATGTGGCGATGACCTCTGTATTGCAAGGACTCTTTGGGTTGCCCGCTCAAACGGCCTTCTGGCTCACCACGGGGCTCACGGTGCTCGTGGCCCTTTATGCCGCCACGAGTGGCCTCTTTGGCGTGGTGTTGACCGATGCCGTCCAATTCGTTTTGGCCATGACCGGCAGCATTGCGCTGGCCGTTTTTGTCATACAATCCCCCGAGGTAGGTGGCTTAGAGGGCTTGCAACAGGCACTTCCCAGCGAAACCTTGGACTTCTTTCCGACCCTCGACACGGGCTCATCCGGCACGGGACTCGCCATTGGGATCGGGGCATTTTTTGCCTACTTCGGCATGATGTGGTGGAGCGCCTGGTACCCGGGAGCGGAACCAGGCGGCGGCGGTTACATCGCACAGCGCGTGATGAGCACCAAAGATGAAACCCATGCCGTTGGAGCAACCCTCTTTTTCAACTTTGCCCACTATGCCCTGCGCCCGTGGCCCTGGATTTTAGTGGGTCTAGCCGCCATCACTCTCTTCCGACTTCCCAGCCATGTGCCCGCGGAACTTCAGCCGGCCTTGGCCCAAGTGCAAGCGATGGAAGGATACAGTCCAAAATGGCTCTCGGGAGACGCTTCCCCCGATCAATTGGCCGACGCCACCCAAGTCCTCGTGGTTCGGGAAGGGCTGCGTCAAGCGGCCCAGAACAACCCCGCTCTGGCTGAAGCCCTGAAATACCATGTGGATCCCCGATTTGGGTACATTTTCGCCATGAAGCACTACCTGCCTACTGGCTGGATGGGACTCATGCTGGTCGCCTTCTTCAGTGCCTACATGTCCACGATTTCCACGCAGCTCAATTGGGGCGCCTCCTACTTGATGAATGATGTATGGATTCGCTTGGCCCAAGACAAACCTTCGGGGCCGACCATCGTCCGTCGCAGTTTTGGATTAGTCCTGGTTCTCGCTGCGCTCAGCCTGGCCGTATCGACCCAAATCGACAGCATCAAAGGCGTTTGGCTCTTCATCATGGAGTGCGGCGCCGGGCTCGGCCTCGTACTCATCCTTCGCTGGTTCTGGGGGCGCATCAACGCGTATGTCGAAATCACGGCCACCATCGCCCCCTTTATTGGGTTTGGACTTTCTCGCAGCGGCTGGCTCCCCGAATCTCTGGCCTCCTTTCCAAATTCATTTTTCTTCACGGTGGCCTTTACCACGGCCTGCTGGCTCTTGGTCCTTTTGCTCACGCAACCTTCCCCATCTTGGCCCACGTTTAAAGCTCGGATTTACAGTAAAGGCTTAACCTCCATCCGAATCCTCCTCTCCCGTTGGATCCTCGCCGTGGTCGCCGCCTACAGTTTGCTCTTTGCCCTCGGCAGCTTCTTGCTCCATCCTGGCTCCGAGGCGCTTTGGTACGGTCTTTCTTTCGTGATTTCGGGAACCCTACTCCTGTTAACGTTCCGAATGTCCACGCTGTCGCGGATGTTTAAGGGGTGAACCAATTTAGGAAGTGCTTGTTCCTATTGGGTACATTCTGCACATCCCATGTTGACCGCACTCTTTCTGAGTATATCTAGTCTTTTCTATTCTGCCACGCCGGACAGCGTTTGCACGGTCCAAAGCGCCCCGAGTTTTGAGCCTTTTGAGGATTCCCAGTGGCAAATTGGTGCGCTTATTTTTGGCAACCCTGGGCAGCTTGACCCTTGTTGGTCCCGCAGCGACACGACGGGCTTTTATTGGACGCCTTTTGTGGGCAGCACCTCTGGCACTTGGACAGGGCCTAATTTTGGCGTTGGGGGATCTGGGAAATACCTCTACACTTCCCCCAGTTCGGGTCCATCGAGTACCTCACTCATCACCCCGAGGTACTACGTAGCGCCATTGGACACCCCAGCCGTCGAGTTTTATACCCACATTTATGACGGGCCCTTCGGGGGAGGTGGTTTTAATTCATTCGTTGTTGACTGCGATACCGGAAATGGTTGGTTTTCCATTCAAACCATATCCACCTCATCTCAAACATCAAAGAATTCTCCATGGGACGCTAGGAATATTTACCTCGAGCCCTTCCGAGCGGATACCATGCGCTTTAAATTCACGGTAAATCGAGCATCAAACGCCTATCTTAAAGTGGGGTTCGATGAATTTTCCATCAGAGACACCACATGCCAAAGTTTTTCTTCCCCCTTTTCCTATAACGGATCCGGATTCACACGGAATTTCTCGGTGGTAAGCCCTCAGCTGAATTACACCTATTTCTGGTATTTTGGCGACGGTGCTTCTAGCCAAGGGCTGACCAGTACCCATACGTATGCCTCTACTGGAACGTATACGGTTAACCTGGTAACCACGTCCGACTGTGGCCGCATTGATTCATCTCAGGGGACCATTCAAATTTGTTCACCGATACAACCCGTTATTTCCTCGACGATTACAGGCAATACCGTTTCATTTACAGCTCAAGGTTCCGGCTTAACCAATGCGTCTTGGTCTTTTGGCGATGGGGCAACTTCCACATCGCTGAATCCCACACACACATACGCGTCAAGTGGGGTGTATGTCGTTCAACTAAGCACGTCAAATAGTTGTGGAGAGATAAGCAGCACCGTGGATACCCTTTTCATATGTGATGTTTTAGTCCCAGAATTCACCGCCCAAATTCTCACCACCAACGCCCAAGGGATGACCGTACAGTTTGATGCACAGGTAAGCCTAGGAAACATACAGTCGTATCAATGGAGTTTTGGTGACAATACGACGGGGGTAGGGAAAACTGTGACGAAAACCTATATAATCCCTGGATTAAACTATATCGTAACCCTCACCACGGTAGATTCCTGTGGACAGTCATTGAGCATAGCCAAACCCCTGACCCAAGTCTCAGTTCCTGACACGGATATGCCCGGACTTTTTGTGTACCCTAACCCCGCCCAAGATCGAATTTTCCTCGCTTCACCGCTATCCCATGGCTTCCTTTTTGGCCAAATCTTTCATCCAAGCGGAAAACAAGTCGCATTCCTGCCGCGGGGAACCGCAGAATGGGACATTCGCTACCTCTCACCCGGAATGTATTACCTGGTATTGACCTTTTCGGATCAGCGCACCACGGTACCGCTGATCGTCGCCCAACCATGAGGGGAAGCGAATCGCGCACCCTAGAATGAAAAAACCCCCCGCACGGTCGTGCGAAGGGTTGAATCAAGTGGAGAATATCGGAGTCGAANNGCTCTAGCCAGCTGAGCTAATCCCCCAAGTGGACGGCAAAGATATACGGAAAAATCAATTCAATGCATAGGAGAGCTGGAGAGAAACCGTTCGAGGCTCTGCCAGCAACGCCGGGCGCGGGGAGGCTAATCGGTTCAGCGAATTGATCACCCCAGCTTGGAGCACAAAACGTTCTGTGAGGCGCTTATTCAATCGAAAATCCAAGAATAAATCTCCCTGATTTAGCTGGTAACGGCTATCCGCCACCCCCGGGACAAAAATCGCAATCAGGGGGTCCGTAAAAATGGCATCGATGTTCGCCATGAAGGAATTATAGCGCAGGCTACTCCCCAACGTCCACCCCTTCCAGGAAGCTTGGATATCCGCCTTGGCGTTATGCACATAGCGGTACTTTAATAGATTTTGGCTGGGGTCCAATGAGGTGCTCTCGTAGGAAAGGGCCTGACCGTCCGCATCGGTCGCATACACCCCCGCTGGATCCAGAGCGATGGGCAAGGCATAGGTGTAGCCCAGCATGCCTTCCACCTTTACGGGTCCGATGTAGCTGCGGACTCCTCCGGTCAATTCCAACCCCGTAATGCGCGTGGGGCCCACATTGAGGGAAGTGAACCCATAATTTGAGAGCGTCGTTCCAGGAAGATTCCCCCATTTACCAAAGGTGAATTCGAGCATTTGGTTGAACTCCGTCCAAAAAAATGCGGCATCCAAATAGCCTTGCAGCCCGGCACGGGTCCCCTCCTTCTTCACCCCCTGGCGAATACCCAATTCGGCTGTCCATCCGGACTCTGACTGGATCCCGGGGCTCGGGAATACTTGCAAGGCCCCCGCCGCAGAGGCGCTAAATCGCTCCGCAATGGACGGAAAACGGTAGCCCTGAGCCCACGAGGCGCGTAGGTGGGTTCCTTCACGTACCTGGTAATGTCCCCCGAGCCGGAGAACCGGTTGGGCATCCGACGAGCCATCTACGGCGAAGGATTCCCAGCGCAGGCCCACACTGAGGTCCCAGCGGTCGGCGGATTTATCCACTTGGGCAAACAACGCCTGATTTTGGGACGTATGGGCCCCACTGAATAAAGGACTATTCATGGCGCTTCCAATAAAAAGGGCCCCGGCGGAGAGGTTCCAGCCCTGCTCCATGAAATATTGCCAGAGGTATTCCGCATGGAGGGATTGTCCGGCATTGCTGTAGTCATTGCTGTCCAGCCCAGACGCATTGGCATATCCCATGCCTCGAACACGCAGCGTATGAAGTTGGCGGCCTTGGCGGTATTTCAGGTGGCCTGTCAGGGCCGCAAGGTCCGATTGCGTTTGGGTGGCCGAGGAATCCAAGGGGGTATACCCAAGCCGGAAGTCTTCCCAAATCAAGGCCGAGCTGCGGTCAGACCTCCAAACCTGTCCTTGGAGGCCCATTTCCAGTTTGGAGTTGGGCTTAAAGCGGTATTTGGCATGCAGCCGAGCGGATTGATCCCCGACGAGATATTGGTAGCCTTGGTCCCCAAAAAGCTGGCCATGCAGGACCAGGCCATGCTGATTTTTGGCGCCGTAGCTGTCGGAAAAGGCAAAGCGCACGGCCGACCGAGCCCGGGGGGCATCCCACCAACCGAGGCTGCGAATTTTGGGTCGGTCATAGACTTCCATCATCGTGCTGACCCGGACGCGTTGCTCGGTGCTCGGCTCCCAAGTGCGCAGGTGAATGACCCCGTTCAAGGCCGAACTGCCATACAGACTGGACGATGCGCCCTTCAATACTTCAATTTGCTGCACCGCCTCCATGGGCATGGCATTCCACAGGACCCCGCCCGCATCTGGACTCAGGGCAGGCAGTTCATCGACCAAAATGAGCACGCGCGAACCAGCCCCCAGGCTCCAGCCACTGCCCGAGCGAATGTTGGCTTGTCCATCTTGAAGCGTTACCCCCGGCGCCATTTGAATGACTTGTTCGACGCGGGCGTTTGCTTTTTCTTCGAGTACGCGCAGAGGCAGCACATCCACGCTGACCGTTGTATTTTCAAGGCGCTGTTCGGTGCGGTTCGCGGTGACCACGGTGGTTTCCAAAAAAACTGTGGAATCCGGCCCCACCGTTGGGGCGGAAGACAGGCTCGCGAACAGGAAAAAAGAAGATAGACCCATCATGGCTTCGGCATTTAAATAGAAAAGTATGAAAACCATTCTGGTTACCGGTGCAAGTTCCGGATTTGGAGAAGCTACGGCACGCCGTTTCGCCCTAAAAGGGTGGCAAGTCATCGCCTGGGCGCGGCGTTTAGATCGCATGGAAGCATGGCGTCAGGCTCTCCCAGCGGAATGTGCCGAGCGCGTGCATCTGCAATGCGTGGACATTCGTGTAGCCGACCAGGTTCAAGCGGCCTTGGCAGACCTCCCCGTGGGGTTTCGGGCGGTGGATGTCCTCCTCAATAATGCGGGGCTGGCTTCGGGCAAGGACCCCGTCCACGAAGCCTCCATGGACGATTGGGAGCGCATGATTGATACCAATTTAAAAGGCCTGCTCTATGTCACGCGGGCGGTGTCTCCTGGGATGGTGGCTCGCCGTTCGGGCCATATTATCAATATTGGGAGCATTGCTGGGAAAGAGTCCTACCCGGAGGGAAACGTGTACAACGCGACCAAATTTGGCGTGGATGGACTGACGCGTAGCATGCGCATGGATTTGGTGCGCTACGGCATTCGTGTCAGTCAAGTCTGTCCGGGCATGGTGGATACGGAGTTTTCCACGGTGCGCTTCCATGGGGACCGAGCCAAGGCGGATCAGGTATACCAAAATATGGCTCCGCTGACCGCTGAAGACATCGCGGATATGTTGGAATACATGATTTTGGCCCCCGCGCACGTGAACATTGCCGATGTCCTGATTCTCCCCACGGCCCAGGCCTCCGCGACCATCGTGCACCGCGAAGGGTAAACGCCCGAGCTAAACGGGTATATCCGTGAGCACCCGATTGGGGGCCCGAATTCTGGGCACCTTGCGGGAATGGATCGAATTCACTTTGCCCTCGCCCTGAGTCTGACGCCCGGGATTGGCCCCGTGCGCGCCCGCGAAATCCTCCAGGCCTACCCAGAGCCCGAAGCTTGGCTAGCCGGACGTGCCCCGCTTGGGCCCAGCACCACGGAATGGAATCGCTATGTGCAAGAGGCCAGCCGCCTCATGGAAAAGCATGACGCCTCGGGCATTCACACGCTCGCTTTGGAATCCCCCGACTACCCCGAGCGGCTCGGGCACATTCCCGATGCCCCCTGCCTCCTCTTTGTGAAGGGCCAGGCTTCGCTGAACCCTGCGCGGAGTTTGGCCATCGTCGGGACCCGTGAAGCCAGCCCACAAGGGTTACAATGGACTCAGCAATGGGTGCAGCGGCTTGCGCCGCAAGGCTGCACCATTGTCAGTGGCCTTGCCCGCGGCATTGACACCGCGGCACACCAGGCCGCGCTGCGCGCAGGCCTCCCAACCTGGGCGGTGCTCGCACATGGCCTACACACCGCCCATCCTGCCGGGAACCGTGCCTTAGCCGAAGATATTTTGGCCCAGGGTGGGGCGTGGATTTCGGAATGGCCAGTGGGCGTCGGCCCTCATCCGGGGGCCTATCCGCGGCGAAATCGACTCATCGCGGGATTGGCTGACGGGGTGTGGGTGGTGGAGGCCGCCATCAAGTCAGGTGCGGGCATCACGGCTCATTTGGCGCATCAATACGATCGGCCTGTGTTTGCCCTCCCGGGGCGCCTTAACGACGTGCGCAGTCACGGATGCTTGGACCTGATCCGACGGCAGGTCGCACAGTTAGTGGTGGAACCCTCTGATCTGGCCGTTGAACTCCAATGGCCGGCCCTTAAGGAGGCGGCCAAGCAGAGCCAAGGGCCCGCCTCCCATCAACGCATCTGGGACGTGCTCCACGCAGGGCCCCTGCGGACTGGAGATATCGAACGGCAAACGGGATTGAGCAGTCCCCAGTGTTTGGCCGCCTTAGCAGAAATGATGTGGTTGGGCGAAGTGCAGGTGCAGTCCGGGTGGTATGCGCGGGCTTAGTCCTCCTCGGTCTCTTCGACAGCGTCGGCCTCGGGCGCTGCATCCTCGTCGGCCACCTCTTCTTGGTCGTCTTCGTCGTCCAAGAATGCTTGGGCACGGCGCTCCAATTCGATGGATACCTTGAACAGGTATTTGGTGGTTTCGGTCTCCAGCGGAATCGTTCGGACGGTTTTGCCCTCGCTATTCTTGTAGACAATCATGTCATCCGGGTCAAATCCTTCGGGGTACTTATCCGTCAGGATTTGGAGTTGCTCCGGTGTGATGTTTTTGTAATCAACGATTAAACGCTGCTTTTCCATGGTGCTTTTACCATTTTAATACCCAAGCGAAAATAAGCGGTGCAACGATCGTTGCATCCGACTCCACAATAAAT
>DNWN01000147.1 GCA_003507115.1 Cryomorphaceae bacterium
TTTTTTGGGGACTGCAAATGTAGGCCATTTTATCCTTTCAAACATTGTGGTTTCTTGCCGCTTTCAAACTTTTTCATCGCATCGCTTAACGCTACCTTTGGGACCCTTCCATGTCGAGTTACTTATCCGCCCTCAATTCGGTCCAACAGCAAGCTGTCCAACAGACGGAAGGTCCCGTCATGGTTATTGCTGGAGCAGGCTCAGGAAAAACCCGGGTATTGACCTATCGAATCGCCTATTTGATGGAACGAGGCGTGGATCCTTTCAACATCTTATCCCTCACGTTCACCAATAAAGCCGCGCGCGAAATGAAAGGGCGTGTCGAGAAACTTTTGGGTGGCACGGAAGCCAAAAATTTATGGATGGGGACCTTTCACTCGGTGTTTGCGCGCATACTTCGTATCGAAGGACACCGCTTGGGCTATCCCTCCAACTTTACGATTTACGACAGCGAAGACGCCCAAAAAGTGATTGCAGGCTTGATCAAGGAACGTGACTTGGACAAGGATATCTACAAGGTCAAAGGGGTGGCCGGACGCATCTCCTCCTACAAGAACAACCTAATCACCCCCAAGGCATACCAAAGCCGGGCCGACCTCCAAGAAGCGGATGCCGCAGCGCGTATGCCCAAAATTGGAGAGCTCTATGCGGCATACATGGAGAAATGCTTCCGAGCGGGCGCCATGGATTTTGATGACTTATTACTCAAGACCAATGAGCTTTTTGCCATGTTTCCGGAGGCTCTTGCACGGTACCAAGAGCGATTCAAGTATATCCTCGTAGACGAGTACCAGGACACCAACCATTCCCAGTACCTCATTGTGAAAGCCTTGGCTTCCCGCTATGAAAACCTCTGTGTGGTGGGCGACGATGCCCAAAGCATCTATGCCTTCCGAGGTGCCAACATTCGGAATATTCTAAATTTTCAGAAGGACTACTCAGACGCTAAGCTTTTCAAGCTCGAGCAAAACTACCGGAGCAGCCAGTGCATCGTTCAGGCAGCCAATTCGCTGATCAAGCATAACCAAGATCAATTAGAGAAAAACGTTTGGACCGAGAATCCTCTGGGTGAACGCATCGTAGTGCACAAGAGTGTGAGCGATTCCGATGAGGGCAACTATGTCGCCCAGACCATTTGGGAGCTCCACATGCGGGAGCACACCGCCCACGACCAGTTTGCGATTCTCTACCGCACCAATGCGCAGTCTCGATCTTTTGAAGACGCATTGCGCCGCCGCAACATTCCCTATCGAATTTTTGGCGGGCTTTCCTTCTACCAACGCAAGGAAGTCAAAGACTTGATGGCCTATGTGCGCTTGACCGTCAATCCCAAAGACGAAGAAGCTTTCCGCCGGGTGATCAATTTGCCCGCCCGGGGAATTGGAGACACCACCCTCGCCCGACTGACCATTGCCGCGAATGAGCGGCAAGCCAGCCTTTGGGATGCGGCCGCCGAAGCTGGCGCTTGGGGCGTGGCCATCAACAAACCGACGCAGGAACGCCTTTTGGCCTTTGTGGACTTAGTTAAATCCTACCAAATCATTGCGGAGCAAAAAGACGCCTTTGACGTGGTGGAACACATCGCTCGGAGCAGCGGACTCATTAAACTCTTGTCCGACGACAAGACCCCCGAGGGTATTTCGCGCTACGAGAACGTGCAGGAACTTTTGAATGGCATCAAAGACTTTGTCGAACAGCAACAGCAAGTGGAAGATGGGGATCCGAGTTTGGGGGCCTTCTTGCAAGATGTGGCGCTTTTGACCGACGCAGACCGCCCGGACGACGACGACCGGCCCAAAGTGAATTTGATGACCATTCACCTGGCGAAGGGATTGGAGTTTCCCGCGGTGTTTGTCGTGGGAATGGAGGAGAACCTCTTTCCCTCCATGATGTCCATGGGATCCAGGGCCGATCTGGAAGAAGAGCGCCGCTTGTTTTACGTGGCCCTGACCCGGGCCGAAAAGCGGGCCTTCCTGACGTACGCCCATGTTCGCTACCGTTGGGGTAAACTCATCGATTGCGAGCCCAGCCGCTTCCTAGAAGAATTAGACGAAGCCCACTTGGACGTGCATGTACCCGAATTTCAGCCGAGCTATTCGGTTCCAAAAGAACTGATGGATGCATTCGGCGTATCTTCGTCCCGTTCACGAACCGCCCGACCTTCCGCCGAATCTCGGTCCGTGAAAGCGCCGGATCGACCTCAGAGTCCACCGCCTAGTCCCGTCAGATTCCGCAGGCCCACGGCCCTGAAGCCGTTGGATCAAGCCACAAAATCCGCATCGGGCGCGTCCCATGCTTTGGACCTGGAACTAGATGTAGGAATTCGCGTGGTCCATGACCGTTTTGGCATCGGAAAAGTGACTGAACTTTCCGGCGAGGGAAGCGAAAAAAAAGCGACCATACTCTTTGACAATGCCGGCGAGAAAAAATTGCTCCTCAAGTTTGCTAAATTGCAGCTATTATCATGATTGAAACTTCCCAAATTGCCGCACTGGCCCTGGACTACAACACAGACCGCGAAGACCTTCGCATGCCCGAATACGGCCGTCATGTGCAATCGATGATTGAATATTGCTTGACCCTTCCTGACCGCGAACACCGGACGAAGGTCGCCAACAGCATCATCGATGTCATTGGCAATCTCAACCCGGCCCTTCGAGACAATCCGGACTACCGGCACAAGCTGTGGGACCACCTTTTTGTCATGTCCAATTTTGAATTGGATGTCGACTGCCCCTACCCCACCCCCACGCGGGAAAAACTCAGTGGCAAGCCGGATGCCGTGCCTTACCCCCAAAAGAGCCGGAGTCACCGCTACTATGGAAACATCTTGCAAAACTTGATCTCCACCGTCGCCGATATGGAGGCGTCGGAGGATCGAGATGCCATGGAGTTGGACATTGCCAACCAAATGAAGCGCGCCTACTTGTCCTGGAATAAGGACAATGTCGACGATGCCGTCATCTTTGCCGAACTCCGGATTTTGTCCGGGGGCCGTTTGGGCCAAGAAAAAGCGGCCCTTTCGGTCAACCGGGGCGTCGTGTCTCAGAATGCCCCCCTACACACTCGCACGAAGAAGAAACCCAAGCCCAATTTCAAGCGAAAAACCAACTTTAAACGCAAATAATCTCCTTTCCCTGTGTCCAGTTTTAAAATTACGGGAGGACAACGCCTCCAAGGCGATGTGCACCCTCAAGGGGCTAAGAACGAAGTACTCCAAATCCTGTGTGCAGTCTTGCTGACAGAAGAAACGGTGCGCGTCTCGAATATTCCCGATATCGTGGATGTCAACAAACTCATTGAAATCCTGGGTGACTTTGGCGTCTTGGTCTCAAAACATGGCCATGGAGACTTCAGTTTTTGCGCGAAGGACGTGGACGTCAACTTCCTCTTTTCGGAGACCTACAAGAAAAAAGGAGCCTCCTTACGTGGCTCCATTATGCTCGTAGGGCCCCTATTGGCCCGTTTTGGCAAGGGGTACATCCCCAAGCCGGGCGGGGACAAAATTGGACGTCGCCGCCTGGACACGCACTTCCTCGGCTTCATGAAATTGGGGGCCGAATTCAAATACGAAGAGAACTCCCATTTCTACGGGGTGGAACGCCCTGAAGGAGGGATGAAAGGCGCGTATATGTTGCTGGACGAGGCCTCTGTGACTGGCACAGCGAACATCGTCATGGCGGCTGTCTTGACCCCCGGTGTTACCACCATCTACAATGCGGCCTGCGAACCCTATTTACAGCAACTCTGTGCCATGCTCGTTCGGATGGGGGCCAAAATCGAAGGCGTCGGGTCCAACTTGCTCACCATTACAGGTGTCGAACGGCTGGGCGGTACCGAGCACCGCTGTTTGCCCGATATGATTGAAATTGGTTCATGGATTGGCCTTGCCGCGATGACCCAAAGTGAGATCACCATCAAGAACGCGGGCGTCGCCCACCTAGGCGTCATACCCGAAGTGTTCAAGAAGTTGGGCATCCAACTTGAAATCCGTGGCGACGACATCTACATCCCTTCCCAAGCATCCTACGAAATCGGTGCCTACTTGGACGGTTCCATGGTGACCGTCGCCGATGCCCCCTGGCCGGGCTTCACCCCCGACTTGCTCAGTATTGTCCTGGTCACTGCGACCCAAGCCAAGGGCTCGGTATTAATTCACCAAAAGATGTTTGAGAGCCGGCTCTTCTTTGTCGATAAGTTAATCGACATGGGTGCCCAAATCATCCTCTGCGATCCGCACCGCGCCACCGTCATTGGCTTGGACCGGAAAGTACCCTTGCGTGCCACAGTCATGACGTCGCCGGATATCCGGGCGGGAATCGCCCTACTCATTGCTGCCCTGACCGCAGAAGGCACCAGCACCATCCACAACATCGAACAAATTGACCGCGGCTATGAGCGCATTGACGAGCGCCTCCGAGCCCTCGGTGCCCACATTGAACGTATTCCTGCCTAACTTGCGCCCATCATGAAATACACATTCCTCTCCCTCCTGATTGCTTCGAGCCTCGTTTGGACCGCGGCAACGCCTGCCGAAACGAGCCTCCGTCCCGACATGGACCTCCAGTTGGCCAATGTCAATGTGGGCGACCAGGCCCCTGAATTGGCCTACCAAAACCCCAACGGGGACATCATGAAATTGAGCGATCTCCGCGGAAAAGTGGTCTTGATCGACTTTTGGGCTTCCTGGTGTGGCCCATGTCGTATGGAAAACCCCAACGTGGTGCGCATTTACAATGAGTACAAAGACAAAAGATACACGGCGGGTAAAGGATTTGAGATTTACTCGGTCAGTTTGGACCAAGCCAAAGACCGCTGGATCCAGGCAATTGAAAAGGACGGCCTCGTCTGGGCCAGCCATGTGAGCGACCTCCGCGGCTGGAAGGCACAAGGAGCTGCCCTGTATGGCGTCAATTCCATACCGATGACCTTCCTTGTGGATAGCAATGGGAAAGTAATCGCCAAGGGTTTGCGCGGTGCCCAATTAGAGGCAGCCCTTAAGTCGCTTCTGAAATAATCCAGACAAAAGGTCGCCCTCTCGGGGCCGACCTGTCTGACGACTCCTCCGCAATCTGCCATTCTGACACATCGTGCAGTTTGGCAGATTGTTTGCTTTGAGGGGAGCATAGTTTTTATCTGACATGGCCAAAGAATCCACCCCCCACGAACCCCAGGTTCCCGAATCTGAGCTCGAGTCTACTGTTGATACGCCTACCTCCGAGGAGACGGCCGCAGAGACTCCCTCGCATGAAGAAGAAATTCAGGCACTGAAAGACCAAAACTTGCGTCTATATGCCGAGTTTGAAAACTTCCGTCGCCGCAATGCCCGCGAACGTCTGGACCTCATGGCCACGGCCAATGAAAAGGTGCTCAAGTCGGTCCTCCCCATCGTAGACGATTTTGAGCGCGCGCTCAAAAACATCGCCCCCGATTCCCCGGAACGCGTGGGCATGGAATTAATTTATACGAAATTGATGAATACCCTGAAGGCCGAAGGTCTAAAGGAAATGGAATCCACGATAGGGCAGGTCTTTGACGTGGAAACCATGGAGGCGATCACCAATATCCCCGCCCCGAGCCCCGATATGGCGGGCAAAGTGGTGGACCAAATTGAAAAAGGCTATCATTTGGGTAGCAAAATCATTCGCTACGCCAAAGTCGTCGTTGCGGACCAACAACCCGCCTAAGCATGGCCAAGCGCGATTACTACGAGGTTCTAGGCGTCAACAAGTCTGCGGCAGCAGACGAGATTAAAAAAGCCTACCGCAAACTGGCGATACAGTATCACCCGGACAAAAACCCGGGAGATGCCGAGGCTGAGGATAAATTCAAGGAAGCGGCGGAAGCCTACGAGGTCCTCTCCAACCCCGAGAAAAAACAGAAATACGACCAGTATGGCCACCAAGCTTTTGGACCCGGTTCCGGAGGTGGTTTTGGCGGCGGCATGAACATGGACGACATCTTCAGCCACTTCGGAGACATCTTCGGAGGCGGTGGATTCGGTGGTTTTGGCGGAGGAGGAGGCCGAGGCGGCGCAGCACGCGGAGCCAACCTTCGTGTGCGCGTGAAACTCACCCTCGAGGATATCGTGGGAGGGGTCGAAAAGAAAATCAAGATTCGTCGCGCCGTACCCGCGGAGGGATTGACATTTAAAACCTGTACGGTCTGCCAGGGCTCGGGGCAAATTACCCGCATTCAGAATACGATTCTAGGCCAGATGCGCACGGCGTCCGCTTGCCATGGCTGCAATGGATCCGGCAAGATGATTGACAAGCGTCCCGACGGGGTCGGGGCCGATGGCCTGGAGCGCATGGAGGAAGTCGTCAGTGTCAAAATTCCTGCTGGGGTGCAGGACGGCATGCAATTGCGCGTTGGCGGCAAAGGCAACCACGGCCCCATGGGCGGTCCTGCCGGCGATCTCATCGTCAGCATTGAAGAAGATCCTCATCCTGAGCTAGTCCGAGAGGGCCAAAACTTGCATTACGACTTATACCTTTCCTTTCCGGATGTAGCGCTCGGTACAACCGCAGAAATTCCAACCGTCCAAGGAAAAGCACGCATGAAAATTGATGCGGGTACCCAAAGCGGAAAGACGCTGCGACTCAAGGGCAAAGGCTTGCCCAGCGTGGAAGGGTATGGCACGGGTGATTTGTTGGTCCACATTTCGGTCTGGACGCCCAAATCTGTGAGCAATGAGGAAAAGGCCATGTTGGAGAAACTTCAAGAGAGCGCCAATTTCCAGCCCAATCCTGGGAAGACAGACAAGGGATTCTTTGACCGCGTCAAGGACATGTTTCAGTAAGTCCCGCCATCGCAAACAAAAAACCCCGGCCGTTGAGGACCGGGGTTTTTTATGCTCTGAACTCGGGGCCGCGCGGGCCTAGCGGACGATGGTCACAGGACCTCCGTAGCGGAGCTCCTTGCCGCAGTGCAGCAAGATGTAGTAGGTGCCCGGGGGTAAGGAATTTCCGTTGGCATTGGTGCCGCCCCAGGTGTCATCATAGCCTTCCTGATAGTACACTTGGCCACCCCAACGGTTCAGCACTCGCAAGGTGCATGTTTCTCCAAATGTGACTTCCGAGAGATCCAAGACGTCGTTCATGCCATCGCCATTGGGCGTCATGGCGTTCTGGACGTTCGAGAGGTCCGGATCGACTTGATCCGGCGAGTAGTACACGAACACTGTATCCATTCCCTGACAGCCAACGGAATTGGTCACAATCACATAGAACGTGGTGGAGTCCTTGTAGGTCCAGGCTTGTGGGTCCTGGCGGCGGTAGTTGTTGAAGTAGACTGGTTTATCCGCGAACCAACGGTAGGCAGAACCCGCGCTAACATTTAAGTAGGCCGTATCCCCTCGAGCAATCACCGTGTCGTTCCCCGCAAAGACAGGCAAGGACCACTGGACCACATCGATGGTGTCATACGTGGTATCAGGGCAGGTCTTGGAGGATACGATCAATCGCACAGGAAATTTGCCGGGCTGCGACCAGCTGACATGCTGGACCGTGTCCCCCGTCGCTCCGAAGGTGTTGGACAAATTGCCAAAATCCCATGAGAAGGTAGCGTCATTGGGAGTGCTACCACTCGCATAGAACATAAGATCTTGTGCTTCAAAGCAGCTTTGCCCATCGTAGGCGATTACATAGTCCGGTGCATCGTAAATGTGAAAACTCTCGTAAACGGTATCCGTGCAAACTAAACCCGGATTGATGACCAACATCACGGTGTATTCACCGGTATCCGGATAGGTCCAAGAGGGAGAGGGCGATGAGCTCGTGTCTTGGGCCGTGGTGGTATCCCCAAAATCCCAGAAGTAGGAAATGGCTCCGGAGGTCTGCGCCTGGAAAGGCATGGTTCGTCCCCCACAGAGCAAGCTGGGTTTCTCCATTTGGGTCAACATGTCCGCCACCACATTGCTCACACAATTGGTGATGTTGAACTGGTAGTCGCGACGCACGGTGGATTGCAGGGTTCCGTTGCGGTATTCGCTCACACATATGCCCACGACAAACTGCCCGGTGGTATTTGCAGAACCCGTAATATATCCCGTGTTCGGATTGATCGTCAATGCCGGATTTCCGGGAATCGGACTGCTGCTCGTTTGTGGTGCAATGAATGAAATGGATGCGTAGGGTGGGGCCGCGGCCGGATTCGGGGAAGCATTTCCGCTCGATCCTCCATTGAGGATGTCGCAGAATTCATAGTACAAGGAATCGCCATCCGCATCGGTGGCCGAGGCATTGATGTTTTGCTGGTCGTTCAAGCAAAGCACAATCGGGGGAACCGTCGTGAATTGAGGTGAATTATTGCAGTTGTCCATCGAGGGAATCTGCACCGTGTAGGTGTTTCCCTTGCCACTGGCCGAAATATTTGAAATGGTCGCATTCCGACAGCAGCGTTGGTAGGAGATGGTATACCCACCTACCCGCGCGGGCAGGGTCATCGTGTGAACATAATCCGCATACTCCGTGCAAATATTCGGAGGCGTGAGTAGGCAGGGATTGCCCGTTCCCGCGGGAACATTAATCGTTGGTCCCTTGTTCACCGTAGGATTAAACAGCTGAGCTCCGGTATTGTCGAAAATGGTGAAGGTTACCGTATTGTCAAACTGGGCGCCTCCGCTGTTGCAGTCACGGTAAATGCGAAGCTTGATGGTGTAGTTGTTCCCTCCGTTGCAGGTGTACGTGATTTCACCGCCCACCAAATGTGCTGCTTGTGCACTGTGGGAGAAGAATCCGAATCCCAGAACGAACCCAACAAGCGAAAGAATCTTACGCATCATTCAACCACCTTGATCCACAGTTTGCCGGAGTACTGACCATTTAGGCCCGTGCTCTTCGCGCGCTCTGCCCCTTCGTAGTTGCGGAACTTCAACAAGTACACATAGAACATATTGTTGCGGTTGTCGCGGAAGACCTTGGCAGAGATGCCCTTTTTCGCCAAACTATTGGCCATGCGGTCCGCATTGGCTTGCTCGCCGTATACACCCGCTGTCACATAGTAACCCGGAGAACCAGGAGCCACGTTGGAGGCATATTCGTCGTTTCGGTAGCCCTTGATTGTGCCGTCATTGTTGATGGCATCAGACTGGGCACTTTGGCCCCATGATCCATCCGCAAAGCCTTCATTCGTTCCACCACCCGAAGCCGATGAATTACCACCGCCTCCACGCAATCCTCCGTTTTGAGCACCCGCTTCTTGCAGTTGCAGGCCTTCAGCCTTGAGGGCTTCTTTCTGCTTCTCGAGTTCAGCCGCTTGCGCTGCACCCATTTCTTCCTTGAACTCCTCAAACCGCTCGTTGAGCAATTTCTCGGTTTCTTGGCTGGATTGACGCTGCTTGTCCTTCAATCGCTTGAGTTCCGCTTCTAAGCGTTCATTGCGATTGTTATCGCCGAACTTGTACGACAGAATAAATTCGTTCGACATTCCCAAATACGATGCGTAGGTGTTCGTGCTAAACTCATGCGCATAGCCCAGGGTAAGGACCGGGGTCAAATGCACGCCCGCATTGATAGTCCCGGCATAATTCGAGCGATACATCGCACCGACGTACCCATATTCTTTCATATCGAACAGCAATCCGGCATCCACTTGGGGCTTTACAAAGGCCGCAGCACGAACCGTCACCATGGGCGACAAGACCATGCGGTCCTTTTGGATTTGGATATCATACTGGGTGCGTGCGACGTAGTGGCGAATCAGATGAAAGGCCACGGGACCATCGTAGTTATTACTATAGGTGATGGTGGGATTCAACAATTGGGGCACACTAAGGCCTAGGTTGAAGTCAGACACTCGCAAGTTGATGCCCAGCGTCATGTCCAGGGTTCCATTTTGGTTTGCCGGGAACAAGAAGGGATCTCCCTCGTTTTTCACCCGCACGGAAGCCATATCAAAAGCATTGTTTACATAGCCCGCTCCAACGCCAAAGCTCAGGACTGAATTTTCAGAGAGCTGAGCGTGGTAGGCATAATTGCCATAAATACCCGAACGGCTGACGATGTCTGTTTTATCCGTAAACGCATAAACAGAATATCCGATTCGCTCCTTGTTCAATGCCCCATTGAACACCAAAGCGGAGGTCTCGGGCGCACCTTCCATGCCTTGCCATTGTTGACGGTGCATCGTCGTTAATTCACTAAATCCATCCGCCCCCGAATTCGCAGGATTGGTCATCTGAGGTGCAAAGAAATAATTCGCATACAAAGGGAGTTGTTGGCCTTGAGCCATCCAGCTGCCTAGAGCAAATACAAATAGAAGAGTCTTTTTCATGGAATCAGGGCAATTAATTGCGAATTACAGTGATGGCGCCGCGGTAACGGGGTTCTCCGTTGCAGAGCAGCAAATAGTAGTAGGTTCCGTCAGGCAGGGGATCTCCACCCGCATTACGGCCGTCCCAGCCGCTGATGTAGCGAACCTCTTCGTAGACTTTAGATCCCCAACGATCCAAAATGACGAGGTCACAGGAGTCGGATTGAACCACTTCCGACATGTCGAAGACATCATTGAAGCCATCTCCATTCGGCGTAATAACATTCATCACGTTCGTCAAGTTGGGCAGCAAGGTGGAGGGATCAAATTGAACCACCATCATGGAGTCAATGCCCCAACAACCTAGAGCACTGCGCACCTCTACAAAGTACCACGTGGTGTCGCTCGTGGGGCGCGTTTGCGCATTGGGGTTGTAGGGGTCACTGAAGTAAGCCGGCTTGTCCGCATACCAGTAGTACTGTAAACCCCCGGTCGCATTGAGCTGAACGACGTCGCCGGGCATGACCACTTGGTCGGGACCTGCATTCGGAGTCACCACGATTTGGGTGATTTTTAAGGTGTCATAGCTGGTGCAATTATTCGGACCCGTCGCTTCCACCACATAAGTGCCAGGATCCTTGGCATAGAATGAAACGCCTGAGTAGCTTCCCGTCGCCCACGTCCATTGGTATGCCAGTCCGTTGCCTGTCGCTCCAATCAAAACCGAATCGCCCGCACACAAGGCCAAGCTATCCTTGGGGGCCACATTGACCGTGGGTAAGGGAATCAGGTTGACCTGCAAAGGGGCCGTGGTGAAGTCACAGTTTTCGCTATTGATAACCAATCGATATTGCGCTGAACCGGGCATCAAAGCGGTATCCACCACGATCTCTTCCTGGTCTCCACCAGGAATAGCCTGCCATGTGCCTGTACTAATAGGGTACATCACCTCCCACTGATAGGTCCAGTCGTTGGTGAAACTGGTCGCGTTCGAGCGCAGCAACGTGGAATCACCTGGGCAAATGTCCAAGGAGGCCGCACTCTGCCATGTCCACATGATGTTCTCAATGAAGGTGTCGGGCACCGTATCGACAAAGAGCTCCACGGCATAACTGGTATCGGGGCATCCACCGGGGAACCACGCCGTGACTAAGGAGTACAATCCCGACTGGTTGGTGGTATAGTCTCGGTTCGTCGCGCCGCTGATGGCCACCTTCAATTTTTGACCGAACTGGTCAATCGAGTCTTTGACCCATTGATACGTGACGCTCGTACCTGAAGCAAAGGAAACAGGGCCGCGCAACACGATAGATTCCGTTTCACAGAAGGCCAAAGAATCTATCTGGCTATCCTTGTCTAAAACATTTAGGGTGAACATCCCCGTTGGAATGTGGGTAATCACGGTTTGTGGAGCAAAGACGTTGATCGTCGTGTCTGCGCTCATCACGTCGCAGTTGCCGGAACTACCAATCACGGCATAGTCACCACTTGCGTAGACTAACAAGGAATCGGCTGTCGCACCGGAAATCGCACTTCCACCATTGGTCCATTGGTATCCATCTAACCCCTTGGAAGCATATAGAATCACCGTATCGCCCTCACACATTCCCCAATCTGGTGCTCCACTGTAGAGGTTTTCAAAGCCTCCAATGATAGAGTCGATGCTCACCTCGGGGGCGACGTTCACGGTCATTTGGATGGTATCGGACCACAAGCTCGGAGAGGTGGATTTCATGGAAAGTCCATAAAAATTGTTCGCTGTAATCGTCGTTGGGATTAAAACCCACGCATACTTCACCCCGGCAGAAATGGTATCCGCAATGGTACCCGTCGGCGCGGGCGTAATGGATTGCCATTTGACAATGTCCAAGGTGTCACTCGCGGCTTGGGTGAAGGCCGCCTTCATTCCTGGAGCGAGAAGTACAAAGAAATCGTTGGCAGCGCTCATGCCTGGGGCGCCAATAGTCAACGTCAAACGCAAAGAATCTCCTGTGCATTTTGATAGGTTGGGCGCTTGAACCAGATCGAGCGTTTGAGCTCCCAAGGAAGCGGAAAGCAAAAGCAGAGTGGCCAGCGTTAATCGGCGAATCCAAGCCATGAGGAGGTTTCTTTTAGGATAATTAAACAAAGGTAATGCGTTTGGCTTTGACGATTTGGGATTTCTTCCCGAGCGACTCGCATCAACGCCTCTGCGTTCAACCCCATTGAGATTGCGAAATGATCAGAAGGTTGAACGTATTCTCCGAGGTCCATCTTCACGGGTCCAAACTTTGCATGATAGCTCATGTTTTTTCCAAAAAATATCTGTGCGGAAGAACGTCCTGATGCCATACAAAAAGACTACTCCTCCAAGCGAATAGAGCGTTTTAAGAATCAAACCGGGCGGTCCTACCTTTGAAGCATGAAATTGAATCGTCCGCTCCGCTTCGTCCTTCATAGTTTGAAACGTATGCGTCAAGCCTTGAATGGGATTACGCTCAGCTGGGAGAGTGAATTAACGATGCGCGTGCACATTGTGGCGGTCGTTTTGGTGAGTTTGACTGGAGTGTGGGTCGGTCTTTCGGCCACGGAATGGGCCATTGTCTTCTCTCTGTATGGATTGATTATGGGACTAGAATTGGTCAACTCATCCATTGAGGCCCTCTGCGATTTTGTGCAACCCCATGATCATCCTGCCATGAAGCGCACAAAAGATCTAGCGGCAGGGGCCGTGCTGATGGCCTCTGTTTTCGCCGTGGCGGCCGCGATCGTTTTGTTTTACCCAAAAATTTCAGCGCTTCTTGCCCCCTAAACCTATTCTTCCCCATTCGTATGAACTGGAAATCTCAAATTGAGACCGCATTTGATGCGCATCTAGCGCTCTGCAAAAATCTGCAAGCTGAGCATCCTCACTACAATTGGGTCGGGTTTTATTGGATGGATTCGGAGGCCCGTATGCTGGAATTGGGTGCATATGTCGGCGCGAGCACTGACCATACCCGCATTCCTTTTGGCAAAGGGATTTGTGGTCAGGTCGCAGAAAGCGGAGAGGTCTTTGTCGTGCCCGATGTCTCTGCTCAGGACAACTATCTAGCCTGCTCCATCGAAACGCAGTCCGAAATTGTCGTACCCATCTACAAAGACGGGGAACTCATCGGTCAACTCGACATTGACAGCCACACCAAAGATGCTTTTAGCCCGGCGGATCAGGCCAAACTTGAAGCCGTGTGCCGTGCAGTCGCCGACGCCTTGTAGGGGGATCTATTGATTGAATCGGATAGCCTCAACGGGATCGAGGCGCGCAGCCATGGAAGCCGGCGCGAAGCCGGACAGGAGGCCGATGGTCGCCGATAGGAGTACCCCTGTTGCCACATTATTCAAACTCATAGCCAGCTCAAAACCAGAAATCGCTGTCCCAGCAGCCATCAGACCCGCCACTAAAACGAGCCCAACAACTCCGCCAACCACCGAAAGCACCGTAGCCTCGACCAAAAATTGAGTCAGGATAAACGCCCGGGTGGCGCCAAGGGCCTTTTGAATGCCGATCTGTCCGGTCCGTTCACGCACGGAGACGAACATGATGTTGGCTATGCCAAACCCCCCGACTAAAATGGAAAAACCACCAATGACGGTTCCTGCCATGCCGATGGCGCTGAACATCGTGTCCAAACCCTGCGAAAAGACGGAGGTTTCATTGAGGGTGAAATTGTCTTCACTTATCGGCTTCAATCGGCGAATAGCCCGCATGTGCATGCGCAAGTCTTCCTTTAACTCCAAGGTGGTAAAGCCGGGCTTGACCTTCGCTTGAATGGCTGAGCCACCCATTTCATCGCCTTTCAGCGCTGTGAAGAGAGTGGCTGGAATCAACATCTTGGTGTCATGGCTTTGGCCAATCAGATTGGCCCCTTCTTTGGGCAATACCCCAATGATGACAAACGTGCGGCCGTAGCATTGGACACTTTCTCCAATGGCCTGGCCATTGGGGAACAATCCCGCGGCAACATCCGCACCGAGTAACGCCACACTCCGTCCAGAATTCATTTCGCTTTCGGAAAAATAACGACCGCTTTCCACGTTGAGCGCATTTAATGCACCGTAGTGAAAAGTGATGCCGTTTACTTCCACCCTTTCCACACTCGAATTGCCCATTTTCACGGTCTCGTTGCTCCCGACGATGTAGGTGATAAAATCAGCCGTTCTGGGGTTCCTGGCACTAAGGCGCTTGAAGTCATTCATGCCCACTTCCGGGCGCTGGAAATACTTCCACCACGCATATTCCCCGTCGCCTCCTCCCCAGGGCCATTTTTGGACGTATACCACGTCACTTCCTAGGCTATCGACCGATTGGCGAATATTCCGCTCAAGGCTATCCACAATGGCATACACCGCGATGATGGCAAAAATGCCAATCGTAATACCTAGAAGACTTAAAAAGGTGCGCAATCGATTGGAAATCAGTGCCATCCAGGCAAAGCGGAAGGATTCAGAAAGGAGGGCGGATATTTTGCGCATAGGTGGTGAAATTTACAAAGTCCATGCCACGGAATCCCTACCTTTGATTCTTGATTTTCTCCACATCCATGTCTGCGCTTACCCCTGTACGTTCTGCCCTTATTTCGGTCTACCACAAAGATGGCCTGGCTCCCATCCTTCACGCCCTGCACAATCAGGGTGTGGCGATGTATTCAACGGGAGGAACACAAACATTTATTGAATCGGAAGGGCTTCCTTCCACACCCATTGAGCAGGTCACAGGATTCCCGAGTATTTTGGATGGCCGGGTCAAAACCCTTCACCCCCATGTATTCGGTGGCATTCTCTGGCGCAGGGCCAACCCGGCTGATGCGAAGACAGTCACTGAGCGAAACATTCCCAGTTTTGACTTGGTCATCGTCGACCTCTACCCTTTTGAAGATACCGTCGCGTCCGGGGCCTCCGTGGAGGACATCATTGAAAAAATTGACATCGGGGGCATTTCCCTCATCCGTGCCGGGGCCAAAAACTACACGGACGTGTGGATGGTTTCCTCGCGCCTCGAATACGCCGAAGTTTTGCATATCCTAACTGAACAAGGGGCGCAAACGACCTTGGAGCAACGCAAGGCCTTTGCGGGACGCAGCTTCCAAGTAAGCCACCACTACGACGGAGCCATTAGTGCCTGGTTTGCCGGCGAATCCAAGCCCTTCCCGGGCCTTCCTGGCGAGCGCCGTGCGCTTCGATATGGGGAGAATCCCCACCAGCCCGCGTGGTTTATCGGCAACCTCGATGAGCTCTTCGTCCAACACAACGGAAAGGAGTTGAGCTATAACAATTTGCTGGATATTGATGCCGCCATGCTCTTCTGCGCCGAAGGCGGTGAGGACCCCACGGTGGCCATCATCAAACACAACAACGCCTGCGGCATGGCATCAGCAGCGAGCCTCAGCCAGGCCTGGGACCGCGCACTGGCGGCTGATCCGGTGTCTGCCTTTGGAGGGGTGATCGCCTGCAACGAGGCGGTGGACGAAGAAACAGCTGCCAAGATGAACGATTTATTCTTTGAGGTAGTCATCGCTCCTTGGTATAGTGTGGCCGCTTTGGACATCTTGAAGAGCAAGAAAAATCGCATCATCTTGGAGAGCCAGCCCTGTGCTTGGCCCCAACATTTGGTGCGTTCAACCCTAAACGGGGTCTTGCTCCAAGCTCGAGACAGCCACCGCGACAGCGAAGCCGATTTGACTGTAGCCACCCAGCGCGCGCCCTCCGCTCAAGAAGTGGACGATTTGCTTTTTGCCTCCGCCGTGTGCAAGCACACCAAGAGCAATACGATTGTGTTGGCCAAAGACCGTCAGCTCATTGCGAGCGGAACCGGCCAGACGTCTCGCGTGGACGCCCTGAAGCAAGCGATTCAGAAGGCCCAATCGTTTGGAATTTCACTCGAAGGTGCCGTGATGGCCTCGGATGCATTTTTTCCTTTCCCAGATTGTGTGGAAATTGCATACGAAGCCGGCATCCGGGCAGTGATACAACCAGGAGGTTCCATCAAGGACCAATTGAGCACCGATTACTGTGACGCCAACGGCATGGCTATGGTCATGACGGGCATTCGCCATTTTAAACATTGACATACGAAGACCATGGGACTGTTTGACTTTTTGACCTACGACATCGCGATTGACCTCGGAACGGCCAATACGCTCATCATTCACAACGACAAAGTGGTCGTGGACGCCCCGTCCATTGTCGCCATGGATCGCACCACCAATGCCATCCTGGCCATTGGCCACGAGGCCATGCAAATGCACGGCAAGACACACGAGAACATCCGGACCGTTCGCCCCTTGAAAGACGGGGTCATAGCCGACTTCGTCGCCTCCGAGCACATGATTCGCGAGATGATCAAGAGCATTCCCGTATTGAAGAATAAATGGCTCACCCCCTCCTTGCGGATGGTTATTTGCATTCCTTCGGGCATTACCGAAGTGGAGAAGCGCGCCGTTCGCGACTCCGCTGAGCATGCCAACGCCAAGGAAGTCTACCTCATCCACGAACCCATGGCCGCTGCGATCGGTATCGGGGTGGACGTGTTGGAACCCAAGGGTAACATGATCATCGACATCGGTGGCGGTACCACCGAAATTGCGGTCATGGCTTTGGGTGGCATCGTCTGCGACAAGAGTGTGAAAGTGGCCGGGGATGTATTTACCAACGATATCGCCTACTACATGCGTTCTCAACACAACCTCTATGTGGGTGAACGCACAGCCGAAATGATCAAAATCACGGTGGGTGCAGCCATTGAGAACTTATCCAACCCCCCTGATGACATGAGCGTTCAGGGCCGGGACTTGATTACGGGCAAGCCAAAGCAAGTGGATATCTCCTACAAAGAGATTGCCCGCGCGTTGGACAAATCCTTGACCCGCATCGAGGATGCCGTCATGGAAGCCCTGTCCATGACTCCCCCAGAATTGTCAGCGGACATCTACAACTCAGGAATCTATATGGCGGGTGGCGGTTCCATGTTACGCGGATTGGATCAACGCATCTCGGCCAAAACGGATTTACCCGTTTATGTCGCGGAAGATCCCCTACGCGCCGTCGTGCGAGGCACGGGCATTGCTTTGAAAAATCTGGAGAAATACCGGACTCTTTTGATGCGCTAAGCTCATGCGGAACGTCCTGCGCTTTTTCTTGCGCTATCGGCTTATTCTGGTCTTCTTGGGACTCCAGATGACCGGCTTGGCCTTGACGTACCGAGATTCCCCCATGCATACTTCGCTGTATTGGTCTCGAGTCCTCGAAACCCAAGCCCAATGGAATGCTACGACAGATGGCTGGCGGGCATACTTTGACCTGGAATCCGACAACCTTCGGTTGCAAGCTGAGAACGCTTCGCTCAGGGCCCAGTTGAGCCAACCTGCCGCCCGGCCCATCAATGCCGTGGACAGCAACCAATTCTCTTGGACCGCCAGCGAAGTCATCTATTCGACCTCCCACCTGCTCAACAATGTGCTTTTGCTCAATCGCGGAAGTCAAGACGGCGTCGAGCCGGGCCAAGGGGTTCTATCCTCAGACGGTGTTTTGGGCGTGGTCAGCCAAACAAGCCCGCATTTTTCCAAAGTCATTTCGCTCCTGCATAGCGAGTCCAGAATTTCCGGAACGGTCCGCCGTTCCGGCCACTTTGGGACAGTCGTGTGGGCCGGAGGGGCTCCAAACTTGGTCGACTTTGAAGACATCCCTTTAGAGGCAAAACTCCAACTTGGCGACACCGTGGTCACCGACGCCCGTTCGGCGATTTTTCCCGCTGGATGGCCCATTGGCATGGTGGTGGACGTCCGTACAGATTCCTCCACTTTTACTCAGCGCGCCACACTCCGAATTTGGGGCGGGGTGAGCAGGCAGCAAGCAGCTTATATCGTAAAGAATATCCTCGCCGAGGAGCAACGCACATTGCTGGAACCATGAGATACTGGCAACCCTGGGCCTTGTGGTCCCTCGCTATCCTGCTCTTCCAGAGCTTCGTGCTGAGTCAAGTACATATTTATGGATACCTCAATCCCTATCTCTATGTCCTCGTCATCCTGCTAGCCCCGGCAACCTGGTCCAGGATGACCCTATTGCTTACAGGTGCCTTCCTAGGCGCTTGGATGGACTTCCAAATGCACAGTGGAGGAATGCATCTCATGGCTACCAGCCTCATTGGCTACTTCCGCCCCTCCCTTCTCGCTTCGGTGTTACCTCGAGCAGCGGAAGAAGATTTGGGCTTCACCTTGTCTGACATGGGACCTGGCAAATGGATTACCTATACGGGACTCAGTGTTGTTGCGCATCATGCCTTCTTATTCGCAGTGGATGCCCATGGGCTTTATGCTTTCTGGGGCTATGTCTGGCGAACAATCGTGTCAGCGGGTACAACCACCTTGCTGATATACCTCGCTGCGACGCTCATGAAACCCAGTGGGAAGCGATGAAGCGAACTAGCCTCTACTTCTTCTTGCTCTTTGGTGCGACCGGCATCTTCATCGCACGACTTTTTTACATTCAACTGATCGACGAACGATATACGTTGAATGCCGCCAATAATGCCCAGCGGATTGAGAAAGTATTTGCCCCCCGAGGGGTTATGCTCGACCGAAATGGTCAGGTCATGGCTTCCAACCAAATTGCCTATGACGTCGAGGCCACGCCCCGATTAATGAAAAATATAGACACCGTCCGACTCGCCTCCTTACTCGGGGAGGAGGTGGATCGTCTCACCCGTGCCCTGCAAAAAGCTAAAGTTTATTCCCCTTTTCGGCCAAGTGCAATCCTACGAGGATTAACCGCGAATGATTACGCGCGAATTCAAGAAGAAATTTCCTTTTACCCCGGCATCCATCTGCGGCGGCGCATCTTGCGGAAGTACATCACCCCCACCGGCGGCAACGTATTGGGCTATGTCTCTGAAGTCAATGATTATCTACTCGGCAAAAAACCCGAATATGAGATGGGCGATTATATCGGAATCTCGGGAATCGAGGCTAGTTATGAGGAGGCCCTCCGAGGCAAGGCAGGCAGGCGATACATTACGGTGGACAACCTCAATCGCGATGTAGGGCCTTTACAAGGGGGGAAGTATGATCAAAAGCCCGTTCCCGGAGAAAACCTGACGCTCACTTTGGATGCGACGCTGCAAGCCTATGGGGAACTTTTGATGTCCGGAAAACGGGGCTCCATCGTGGCCATCGAACCTCAGACGGGCGAGATCTTAGCCCTGGTCAGCGCACCGAACTACGATCCCAACGCCCTGGTCGGTCGCTATCGGTCACGGAATTATTCGCGCCTCTACACGGATTCGATCAATAAACCTCTCTATGACCGGGGAATACTGGCAGAATATCCCCCAGGGTCTCCTTTCAAAGTACTCAATGCGCTGATTGCCTTGCAAGAAGGGGTCATCACGCCGGCAACCCAATTCACCTGCATAGATGGGTACCATTTTGGCCGCCTTCACGTCGGTTGCCACTGTAAGGCGGGGACCCTGGATTTGCGGCAATCGATTTCTAAGTCGTGTAACAACTATCACTGCCAAATCCTCAAGAAGACCCTCGATAAATTTCCGACGGCCTCTCAGGGAGTCAACCAATGGCACAAGCATGTAACGAGTTTTGGATTAGGACAATTTCTGGGGGTAGACCTCCCAACAGGCCGAAGAGGTTTTGTTCCGGATGGCTCCTACTACAATCGGGTCTATCGATCCGACCGGTGGAAATCGCCCACGGTCATTTCTTTGGCGATTGGCCAAGGGGAATTGGTGGTGACACCCATCCAGTTGGCGAATGTGGCGGCGGCTATGGCCAACCGAGGGTATTGGTATACCCCTCACGTGGTTCGGCAAATCGGGTCGAACCCTGTGGATCCCGAAATATTCCACTTCAAACATGTGACGACCATCGACCCCGAACACTTTGATATCATCATTCAGGGTATGGCTGACGTGTTCGAGAGCGGCACGGCTCGGGCTTCGCGCTTGGACGGGCTTCCGATGGCGGGGAAAACGGGCACGGCGGAAAACCCTCACGGGCAGGACCATTCCATCTTTATGGCCTTTGCTCCCGTGGACAATCCTAAAATTGCCCTAGCTATTATCGTGGAAAATGGCTACTGGGGTTCTCGCTGGGCCGCCCCCATCGCGAGTCTCATGATGGAAAAGTACATTCATGGAGACGTGAGTAGACCCCTTCTTGAAAAAACCATGGTAGAAGGCAGCCTAGTCGGTGAATACCGCGTTCACAGTGTCCGAACTGAACTCCCCCCGTACTGATGCAGCGCCAGAGTAGTTGGTTTGGAAAGTTGGATGGACTCAGTGTCGGTCTTTTCTTATTCTTGGTCATCTTCGGATGGATGAACATCTATGCCACGGTGAATCCCGAGATCCAAGGCTTTGGATGGGACTGGAACAATGAGGCAGGACGCCAATTATTGTTCATGGGACTTAGCGCCTTATTGATTCTTATCGTGTTGCTCAGCGATACGAGACTATTTGAAGTGCTCACCGTACCAATCTACCTCGTGACCCTCGCTTTGCTGCTGGCCGTCTTGGTGGCGGGAAAAGAGGTGGGTGGAAATAAGAGTTGGCTTGAAATCGGAGGATTCGGACTACAGCCTTCCGAATTTGCCAAAATGGGCGCCGCATTGATGTGTGCTCGAATGCTCTCGCAACGAGGGGTAGATTTGCGCCATTGGCGATTCCGATGGGTGCCCGCGATCTCGGCCTTTCTACCCATGGGACTCATCCTTCTCCAGCCAGATACCGGATCTGCCATCGTTTTTCTTGGCTTTATGCTCGTTTTTTACCGGGAAGGACTTCCGGGTTACTTCATATTTCTCGGATTGGGAGCCATGGTCGTCTCCGTACTTGCTCTGGCGTTCTCCAGTGAGACCGTCTTGATTCTCATTGCATTGAGCATTTTGCTTGCCTTGGGGCTCGATCGGCTTCAGCGTAGACTGAAATGGCGAATTGTCCTGCGTCACCCAGCTCTTTGGTATGGACTTCTAGCAATGGGTTGGGCCTTGACCGTAAATCAAGTCTTCAATACGGTCCTGCAGCCACACCAAAAGGTTCGAGTTCAGCTTCTTTTGGGCCAAATTGACCAACCCAATGCTGCCGGTTACCAAACAGCCCAGTCACTTATTGCCATCGGGTCGGGAGGCTTCATGGGCAAAGGATACATGCAGGGAACTCAAACAAAGTTAAATTTTGTCCCAGCCCAGACCACCGATTATATCTTCTGCACGGTGGGCGAGGAATGGGGATTTCTCGGTTCTTTCGTCGTCCTACTCGCCTTTGCGGGACTCATAGGTCGCATTCTATACCTCGCCGAGCGTCAAAAAGAGGCGTTCTCACGAATTTACGGATTTGGGATTGCCTCCATTTTGCTCATCCACTTCTTGGTAAATATTGGCATGACGCTCGGTTTGGTGCCTGTCATAGGCATACCGCTCCCCTTCTTCAGTTACGGGGGCTCGTCCCTATGGGCCTTCACCCTGATGCTTTTTATATTCCTGCGGCTAGATTCTCAACGTTGGAATACACTCTAAGCACCTCGACTGGGCGGGCATAAAAAAAGGGGCACCCGCTGGGTGCCCCTTTTTTTGTCTCGGCGCTCGGCTCAGTAGAACTTTCCGCGGTAGTCTTCCACATCGGCCCCGTCAATCAATGCCTGGAACAAGGCGGACTGCACACGTTGGCGCAACTGGTTGTTTTGTGCGGCGACGTCGCCGGCGTTGGCATTCAAGCCAGGATTCTCAATGATGTTCAAAACCTTGAATTGGTAGACACCATTGAGGCCATCCAATACGCCGGAGGTAAATCCAACGGGGGAACCCACCGCGGCACCCACAATGCGCGCTTCACGGCCTGCACCCGGCAAGAAGAGGCTGGACAGGCTCACCGTGGCCTTTTGAGCCGCCGGCTTCATGGTATCCCACTGAGACTTGAGGTAACGCACTTTAGCGTGGTTGGTGGCCAACATGCGCAATTCGTCGCGTACTTCATCCACCGACTTGTAGCCCGGCTCATAGACGGCGGTCAGCTGAGTGACCACATAGTTCTGGTAATTGTTGTTGATGACGCCCACTTCGTTCAGGCTGCGCTCGGCATTAAAGGCCCAACGAATGACTTCACGGCTTTCGCCCAGTCCGACAATGGTTTGGTCGGTAGCGGCCGTATTCTTGTTGGGCAACAAAGGCACATTGAAACGGTTGGATACGGATTGAGCATCCTCGCCCGCTTGAATCGCCTTGGCGAACTCAGCCGCTTGGGTATAGATGTTTTGCTCCGTCTCCTTCGAGACATTTACACGGCGGAAGACTTGGGCGAGCTGCACAGAGGGAACCGCGCCGCGCTGGCCCGTGACGTTGATAATGTGGTATCCAAAGTTGGTGAAAACCAATCCCGTAGAGCCGGTGCTCTGACGGAAGCAATAATCTTCAAATGGCTTGGCCAGCATTCCTGACTTGAACCAACCGAGGTCCCCGCCTTTCATGCTAGCAACGACGTCGTCATTGAACGAGCTTGCGACAGCATCAAAGTTTAAGGAACCTGAATTGATGCCAGCGAGCAAGGAGTCCGCAATGGTCTTAGCGGTGGCAAAGTCCCGCGTCGCTTGAGAGCGCTCAGCACCTGCAAAAGAAACCAAAATGTGGCGTGCTGAAACGGAATCGGGCATGTTACGGCGGCTCATGACCTTGACAATTTGATAACCTGGCCCAATTTCAATAGGCCCGCTCACAAATCCCGTAGGCTGTCCCTCTATGGCGGTCTTCAACGACTCATCCAACCGCTCCAAGCCAAAGAAGGCATCTTGGAAAGGCACATCGCTATTCGCCATAACATAGGCCGAGTCGTCCGTGCTGGCCGCCAATTCCACTTGCATCTCAGCCAATTCAGCCAACACCGCATCGCGGTCTGACTGCGAGGGGGCGATGGGGAAATTGGCAAAGTAGAGGTCTCGAAGCTCGTTGACCACCTTAAAGCTTTCTTTGTTTTCCGCGTAAACCGCTTTGAAATCCGCCTCGGTCACTTCGACCAAGGAATCCTGGATACTGTTCACCAATAGACCGGACCATTCGATTTCCGCTTGGCGGGTTTGACGCGCCATGGTGTGCTGATAGACCGAAACGGGGGTGCGCAAGCCTTGCTTTACCGCCGTGTAGAATTTGTTGGAGAGAGCCTCATTGCGAACATCCTGCTCGAAATTGACCCAGTTCAACCACTGATCGGTCGCTTCTTGACTCGCGTCTTTGTTATCTCGCAAGTTTGCCAAGGCAGACTTCAGCAATTCGGGATTGAAACGCCCTGTATTCGGATCGCGGAAGCCTTCCATCGATTGGATACTGGGATTGGCGATGATGGCGTCCCACAATTCTTCCGTTGAGACGGTAAAGCCCAAGGTGGCCTGTAACTCACCAATCAATCGGTTCTGTAACTGCTGGTTCCAGACCATTTGGGAAAGCTGCATGCTCCCCATGTTCGCCATCTGCGGGTTGTTCACGCGGAGGTCCTCCATTTCCCGATTGAAATCCATCGCGGAGATTTTTTCTCCGTTGATGAATCCAACGGCATCCTGGTCTCCATTGAATAAGACGGAGCCGGAAGAAAAGAATTCTCCTAAAATGAATGCGCCCAAGGCAAAACCTATGGCGACAATGACTAAGCCGGAACGACGGCGGAGGCGATCAAACATACCCATAATGCGTAGAAAATAAGGGTGCGAATATACAAATCAGATTGCCCGCACACAGCAATAAATGTTGGACTTAATCTTGATCTTTCGAGACAATCACGCAGGCAATGCGCTGAGCATCCATCGTTTCAATGCTGAAGACCCAATTCCCGAGTTGTAAGGTCTCCCCTTCCACAGGCAAATGGCCAAGGTGATCTGCGATCAATCCCCCCAAGGTGCTGTATCCATCGTCCTCTGGCCAATCAAAGCCATAGGTTTCGTTGAGATGGTCCACTTCGAGCGAAGCATCCAACCGCCAGGTTCCATTGGGAAGCACTTCTTCCGTTCGCACGTCGCTATCGTGCTCGTCATCAATTTCACCAAAGAGCTCCTCCACCACGTCCTCTAGGGTGACAATCCCCGTGAGAGAGCCGAGGTCATCGACCACCGAAGCCATGGATCGCTTCTCCCGAATCAACATTTTAAAGACCTCCTGAGCACTCATCGTCTCGGGCACGAAGGACAGGGGCGTCAGGATGGAGGCTAGTCTTTTGGGTCGGCGGAACAAGCCAAAGGCATGCACATAGGCAAATGCATCATCGACGGTCTCCCGGTAGACCACCAATTTGGAAAAGCCTGTCTGAGTGAATTGGTCACGGAGGTCATCCATTGTGATGTCCGCGGGCACGGCGCATATCTCCGTACGCGGCACCATGCAGGACCGCACCTTCGTATCACCAAAGTCCAACGCATTTCGAAAGAGTTCTATTTCAGGCTCCACCTCTTCGGCTGAACTTCCCTCTTCCAGGTAGTGGTCCAAATCCGCACGTCCAAAGACAACGGGTTCTCGCACCGACTGAATGTCTCGACCCATACGACGGAGAAACAAACGGCTGAGTCGCGTGAGGATTTCAACGAGAGGCCAAAGCAAAAAGTAGATCCCCATCAAAGGCACCGTAAACCAGCGCAAGGAATCATTGGCCCGATGGCGGAAAAAGGCTTTGGGTAAATATTCCGCGACAAAAAGCACGACAATGGTGGATCCTAAAGTCTCTAGGGTCACCGCCCACCCGGTACCCATATATTTCAATAGCCAAGGATCGAGAATGGCGGCCGTCTTGAGGCCGACGACAACCAAAGCCAAGGTGTTCCCCATGAGCATAGCGCCGATATAATGGCCTGGATGGGCAATGAGGTAGGCCAACCACCTCCCGAGGAGGGTCGAGCGCTTTGTTTCAATCTCAATCTGAAGACGGTTTGCGCTCAAGTAGGCGATTTCCATACCCGAGAAAAAGGCAGAGAAAACCAAAGCACAGAGAAGGACTAAACCGTTGCTCATGATGGCTTGGAAGCCTCGTCGTGGGATTTCCAACGCGCTTCCATCGTCTTGCGCTGTTTGCGGCGAAGACCAAACATAAAAAAGCCCAAAAAGGCAAATAGAATGAACATGTAGGCCCTATTGCGATCCTCATTCCATTGGCTGTAAATCGTTTCGAGGGAGAGCAACCCAATCACCATCCAGACCCATTCAACGGTGCGGAGGCTGCGGCGGGCAAAGTTTGGTTTCATTCGAGGTTATTTTCGTCGCCTTCAAAGTGGCCGGACACTGCAAAGATGGTGTATTGCGACAAATCTTCTCGTGCCACAAAGCCTTTTCCTTGCACTTCTTCGCCTTTGTCGAGAATGCGGACTTCGGATTCGCTTCGAAATTCTTGTTTCACACGGTCCCATTCCATCGCAGATGTGTACAAGGCGTTGCCTCCGTCTTGGACGACCTGTACATCCCCAGTCAGTACCCAAACTTGGTCGGACATGCGCCGCACCGCTTTATCGGCCTTGAGGTAGCCTGTCTCGGCCCCACGAGCGTTTAGGATGCTCACCCGAAAGCCTTGGCGAAATACCTGGCGGGGCCATTCCTCTGCCTCTGAATAATCTTCTAAAAGTCCCGCATCCACACGAATTTTGGCGAGGCCACTATCGCTGTAGATAATCTGTACATGCTCCTGCTCCACCATAGCACCTTGAAACGACTGCGCTAGCTGGCTCACCGCCACCTCGTCGTTGGAACAAGCCCCGGCTGCCAACAACAAGGGAGCCCAGAAGGCCCCCTTGAATGGTATGCTTGGTTGCTTCCCCACCGTGTTAGAAACGGACCGTAACGGTTTCATTAATCCAACATCCAATGGTGTAGCGGTCTCCCTCTTTGTAATTAAACTGGAAGGAAATGCTCTTATCCGGAATGCCCGCGCGCAGATTCACAATCGTTCTATCCACACGGGCAGCTATACTTGGATCGACACTCTTAGCACGGTTCGCCTTGTCAATGGCGGCCCAGTAAACCGCATTCTTTTCAAACACGTTGTTCCCGCACGTTCCAGCTGCCGAAGCATAGACATTCGCCCACATCAAGTAGGCCTCGCCCGAGTTCTCGTTGGCGCGAACGGCGTTCGCACAATCGCTCTTTGCAGCCACCAAGTTGCCCAATTTGAGATGGATTGCCGCCAATCGCAGGTAGTCCCGCGACTTTTTCAAAGGATCTGCCTCTAGGGCAATGGCGTCAGTGAAGTACTTCAAGGCATCGTCGTATTTCTCATTCTTGATACTCAAAACTCCCATGGATCGGGCGGCCTGAGCAGACGGATCCAAATCATAGAGGGACTGTGCCACTTGATAATAAATGGGGTTGTCTGTACAATCAGAAGTACCGGCTGTATCCGTGCGCTCTTTGGAAAGCAGCTTTTCTGCCCGACGCAACCAGGCGGCATCCTCGGCATGCTTATCGAAGTTTTCTTGGTTGTAGATTAAGCCCATGCGGTCGCAGGTCAACAAAGGAGCCAAACCGCGCTCAATGTTACCAATGAGTTTGTTGGATTGCTCCAAGAGGCGCTTGTCAATGTCGAGCACCCGTTTTTCGCGTGATGTAATGGTTCCCAAAGTGTCCTTCTCCGTCAAGCTGGTAATCTCGCGGTTCCAATTGTCCGACTGAATTTCGATGGCTTCCCCAACCGCTCCATATGCATTCAATAGACCTTCGGAATCCAAGGTGTCCACCTTGTACAGGGCGATGGCCGCGTTGAAGTAGTTATTGAGATATAATGGCTGAATTTCTCCCGGATTGATCGCCAAGGCCGCGTTGAACATTTGGAATGCCTGGTAACTGTCTTTGGGATGATACTCGTAGTAGTCATTGGCTTTTTGACCCAGAATCTTGGCCTCATTCCCCGGATAATAGCGATTCCAATCATCATACATGGCCATCAAGTCATCAATGAGAGCCTGCTTTTGGGCAGGATCCACGGCTGCTTTGATTTTCGCGTCAAAAATTTTAGGGGCAAACTTGTAGACTACCTCGCTGGCTTGAGGACAGGTGGTGTACACCAATAACCAGGGCTCATACGCTTGCAGATATTCCTTGCTATTGCACAGTGAACCAAAGTTGTTGTAATTCTCAAAACAACGAATGCTGTCGGCTTCCGTAGATCCCCATTGCTGGGCTTGAGCTCCAAAAGATAACAACGCGATACAAACAATTATAAAACGCTTCATAGGTATTAACGGTATTTAAATTTCATAAACCATTGATCGTTGAGCGTGACCCCAACAACGGCCTGAGTGAAGAATTCTTGGACCAAATTATTTTGCTTCGTTCCGTAGGTACCCACCTGAGCACCAATGTGAAGCGTTGCAAATTTAACATCCCCAGGTAAAATGGCACGGCCTCCGAGCGGAAGACCAACCCCTACCGAGCCCAACCAGGCGTGAATCGGCGTGCTGTTCAGCACCAAACCTGTGCTTTCATATTGAAAACTCGCACGATACGCCACTTCTGACCCGTAAGATTTCAAACGCTTCCCCGGCAATGCCAAGGAGGGAATCATCGAGGCCGATACGGAGAAGCGGTGGCCGTTTTCTGCATAGACCGGCGTCCAAGGCTCTGAGCTTAGCCATGGTAGAGTACCCGTCCAAAAAGGGAGTAACTCCATTTGCTCCGTCATCTGATATTGTGCGCCGATCGACCAAGCTGAAATCGGAAGATCTTTTACTGGCTTCGATATTTCCAACCCGAGGGCCATCTGGGTAGGGATATAAATCAACCCTGATTCTCCTACGATGGCACTACCTGTGTCCAACGGGGTGTCCATGCCCGAACCCGTAGATATATAGGTGTAACTCACGTCGCTATAGGTGCTTTGAATGGATGAACCGTCGCGAAATGTCAATCCGAGCATGGCCTGCAGAGATCCCATCGGGATGCGCAATTGCGCCCCGGCATCCCACATCCAATCGCTAGTCAACGTCCGCTGAGTGAGGCGAACCGCGTTGAATTGATTGTTGACGAAAATAAGGTTCGTCGTTTGGTCTAAAGAACCAAAGACATAGTTGGCATTGACTCCTAGTGAGAGATATTTCAGAGCCGTAAAGCCCACGCCAAAATGTGCTTTGTTGAATCCGCCCTTGCCCTGATATTGTTGAACGTATTCACCAAAATCAGGATCAGAACCCCCCGTAAGCATGTCATAGCCGGTCAAACTATACGGCATCACCCCGGCTGAAAAGCCCATCCATTTTTTCAGCGGGAAAGCAATGCCCATGTTGCGAAATCCTCCCGTGGTATTCCACAAGCTCGCTGTCTTCGTCGATTGGTGTATACCCTGATAACTTCCACCTAGGTCCAAGGTGGTGTAGCGAATGTTGGCATAGCTCGCTGGCTGAGCCGGATTGACATAAAGACCTGAGTGAGCCGCGGCCTGGGTTCCCCCCATAAGCTGATGATAGGCGAAGGCATTGGGCTGAACCAATCCATGTCCATACAACGAATAGGGACTCACGCTTCCGCTTTGTGCCAAGGCCCATGGGCCTCCTGCGAGGAGAAGAAGAAGGGGGAGAAACTTACAGGTTCTTTTCATAATCGTACTGGGCGAAAATCCCAAGGGCTTCCAAATTTGAGGCTGCAAAGATGCCGCTTTCCAATGGTTTAGCAAAAGCCGAGCCATCCCCTCCCGTTAAATAAATCGCCACGTCTGGGTATTCTTGGCGCCATGAAGCAATCCAAAACTGCATTTCGGCCAGCATTCCATGATACGCCCCTTGCTGCATGCTCGACTCTGTCGTGATCGTACCCGTGGGGCTAAAGGGTACAGACTCCGGGGACAGACGTGGAAGTACCCGCGCCCCCGCCGCCATGGCCTCAAGGCGCATGGTCCACCCGGGGGAAATGGGTCCACCGCGCAATGTGTTGGCGGCATCCAGCAACGTTCCAGTTAGACAGGTCCCGCAAGAAATCACAGCCAGATCACCCACTGGATGCAGCCTGCGGGCCCCTAATACGGCCAAACATCGATCTAATCCAATGGTTGGGGCCGCCTGCCACGTCATAGGCCATGGACTATCCTGCGTTAAAACGGCAGTTGATAGATCCTCAGGCACAAATCTCTGCGCCGTATTGACAATGCGAAGCTCAACGCCTTCAGCCATGGAATCCAGCCATGACCAATCGTCCAGCTTAAAGAATTCAGTCTCTCCAAGCTGCTCTCCGTGGGGAGAAAAACGCGTGCGCTTATTCCGGGTATTCCCTAGCTCAATGGCCCAAATCATGGCGCAAAAGTAGCCCTAACGCACCGCTTAAGCATCGAGGAAAACGACCTTCTTCGATGTTTCGTGGTGTGCATAGACGGCGTCCCGATAATGGGCCTCCACTTGATTTCGCTTGATTTTGAGCGTGGGAGTCAAAAAGCCATTCTCGACCGTCCAATCTTCCGCGACCCAAATCAAACGGTCCATCTTTTCATGGGACGAAAGGGTGGCGTTGACCTCGGAGAGCAACTCTTCCGCCGCTTTGTGCACGTCTTTTTGAGACCCATTTCGAGCGTCTTCGGTCATGACCGCTAGAGCGACGGGCTGAGGAAGATCCAAGCCCACCACGCATACCTGCGCCATGTGTTCAGATTGTAGTAGAAGACCTTCAATCGGCGCCGGGGCTACGTACTTCCCTTTCGAAGTTTTGAAAATATCCTTGATTCGACCGGTAATCGTGAGGTATCCCTCCGCATCAATCTTTCCACAGTCGCCCGTGTGCAAGGGTCCTCCCGCATAGAGTTCTGCCGTTTTCTCCGGCTCCTTGTAGTATCCCAAGGTGCAGGTGGGGCCTTCAACTAGGACTTCATCCCCCTCGCCGATGGTGACGTGCATCCCCGGAAAGGCCTGGCCTACCGTTCCAATCTTCACCTTTCCGCGGAAATTCACCGTGGAAATACCCAGATTCTCGGTCATTCCATAGACTTCCTGGATTTGAATACCCAAGGACGCGAATTCAGTCAATAAGCTCGCGCGAATGGGTGCCGCCCCGGAAAGGACGAGGCGCGCTCGAGAAAGGCCAAGTTTTTTCCGCAGAACGGGCGCGAGGGCTTTGCGAAGGAAGGCCGATGGAATTTTTTTATGAAGGGTTTCTCCAAATTTCTCCCAAATCCGAGGAACGGCGAGGAAAACAGTCGGCTGTGCCTGCTCCAGATCACGCGCAAACGTATCCAGGGCTTGGACGAAATGAATTCGGCCCGTTAAGTAAACCCCCGCCGCCGAAATAATCATCCGCTCGGCCACGTGGCTCAATGGTAAGTACGAAATGAAAACCTCTTGATGGAGAAAGTCAAATTGTTGGAGGATCATCCGAAAAGCGGACTGGAAGGCCGCGAAATGATGCATGACGCCTTTGGGCATACCTGTGGTTCCCGATGTGTAGATGATCGTCATGAGCGCTTCGGGATCCATGGGATGCGGGGTAAAGTGGGGATCCGATTTTGCCGTGATGGACTCCCAGGAATGATGCGTCGCCTGATTCGGGAGTGTCATGTAGGGGATGGTGATGCAATGGACACCGGATGGACAATGCTGGGCATAGAGCATGGGGTCATCCAATTTCCCGATGACTAAAACTTTACTTTCGGAATGCTCTAAGATTTTGTACGCGGTTGCCCCATCAATCGTGGGATATATGGGCACCGAGACCGCTCCGGCGAGAGAAATACCGTAATCCGCAAGAAGCCAATGAGCGGAGTTCTTTCCCACGACCGCCACCTTATCTCCTGGCCCGACGCCTAAGGCCGATAAACCCGAAGCAAACCGACACGCTTCCCGATATGCTTCTCCAAATGTGAACTGAATGCGTCCGGCTTCGGCATGGGGCTCATCTAAGAAGACACGATGGGGGAAATGCTCGGCATTCCAGGCTAATTGCTCGGGCAACGTCCGGCGCGCTCGATCGGGCGTCAAATGTTGAAGCCCCTGGTCTATGTGATAGCCTTCTAAAGGCCCAAGGACATCCAATACTTGGTGGTGGCTTTCCTCTGGACCTGCCCCAGGCGCAAAAGGCTCAGCGATACTAATGACTTTGCGCCCATAGTCCATGCCGAGGGTAATAATAGGGACCCCCGCCGCCCGGGCGATGGCATGATAGCCTGACTTGAGTTCACCCACTCTTTCCCGAGTGCCTTCCGGGGATAAGGCCAATTTAAACGAGGAATTGGATTGAAACTGTCCTGTGAGGTGTTCCACCAGACCTTGAGGGCTCCTGCGGTCCACCGGGATGGCGCCTAACGCTCGCATCAAGGGTGCGAGGGGCCACCAGAATAAACTATCCTTTGCCAAAAATTTGATGTCGTGCAGTCCCAAGTCCTCTCGAACGCACAATCCGATGAAAAAGTCTCTCCAAGAGGTATGGGGCCCAGACACGAGAACAAATTGGGCTAGGTTTTTTGGCATCGGGTCACGGTATTCCCAACCCTTCTTTGCCAAACGGCCGCGAAGAAATGTAAGTTTCATGTCAACAATTTAAATCCTTAATTAGGTTCGTTTAACACTTGCGTGTCAAAAAACTCAAAAATTTTGCCTCCGAAGTGGGGCAGGAGAATGCAGATTTGTGTTTAACTTCGCGCCTCCATTTTGAATGGTTCGGTAGCTCAGTTGGTAGAG
>DNWN01000049.1 GCA_003507115.1 Cryomorphaceae bacterium
TAGCTTAGACCTTTTCTCCAGAATATCTAAACAAAAGCAAACCCCACCGGTCCGCCGAGCGTAGCGAGGCATTCCGGCCCGAAGTCAGGCCCCCTCACTCCAATGATTTAATACGAATCGGCCAGTGTTTGTATTGCGATGGACGCGATGAATGAATTCAGATCACTCCCCGCGCTCTTTGGTATGGACACCATTTTTGACTCCCCGGGAAGGAGGTCAAAGAAGTTGTTGGAAAAATTGCCCTTCAACTCCGAGGTGATATGGATATTTTTCGCCAAGTTATCCGTCGAAAGGACGACCATGAATTCGTCCTCATTCTCTTCAACCGAACATTCCACCTTCGGTGCCGGCAGGCGCAAATCCTTTGGCGCGGTGAAATAGATGGTATTTTCTGCCAGGACTTCGCCCTGGTCATCTTGAATTTGGACCTTGAGAAGCATGGCATTCAATGGACCCTGGGCTTCGATGTCGCGCATGTCCACCGAATGATAGATGGAGGACTGATTGGCTTGGATCACCAAAGGGATCTGGAAGGGTAGGGACGCAATCCGATACTCCTTCCCATAGAAATCCATCAACTGCATGCTNNAGGGTCGCCTCTTTTGGGAGCAATTCATCCGAGACCACATAGAGGTGGAGGGAATCCTTTTGAATTTCATGGCTAACCAAATAGGGCCGGAACGCTTCCTTTACTCGGTACTGGAGCGCCTTCCATGAATGGTAGTAGTCTATGCCCGACCAGGAGGCAACCGGCCAACAATCATTCAATTGCCAATACAACGTTCCCATGCATCGGGCTCTGTGCCGGCGGTGCGCCTCGATGGCCATCTTCAATCCATGCGCTTGCAGCAATTGACTCACGTACAAAAACGATGGGAAATCTTTGGGTTTCTTGAAGTCGCGCAGCATGTATTCCTCGATCGTTTCATTTCCAATGCTGGAGCGCTGATGGGAGGTCATTACCTCGGAATACACATCGTGGTCGCTTGGCGCGGTATAGCGTTGAACAGAACGGAATTCCGGAAAGGACTGAAATCCATATTCCGACATGAACCTCGGGATCGCGTCGTTGTAGTCTTCGAATGGTTTTTTGCCCCACCAGACCCACCAGTAATGCACATCCCCGCTGTCATAGCTTTCTTTTTTTCCAAAATCACTCGAAGGGGAGGACGTCCAATACGGCCGGCCTTCATCGTAGGTGGTGACGGCCTCATGCAAAATTTGATGAAATAATTTCTCATAGGAACGCCAAATGGAATCGGCTATTTCCTGCGATTCCTCGCGAGCCACTTGTTCCTTCCACCCCCAATTCTCCCAAGCAGAAAGGCTCTCGTTGTTGCCGCACCACAATGCCAGACTGGGGTGGTTTCTGAGGCGTTTAATATTGTCGATGGCCTCGTGCTTGACATTGTCCAAGAACGCAGAATCCCCGGGGTATACAGCACAGGCAAACATGAAATCCTGCCAAACGAGCAATCCATATTCATCGCACAGAGCATAAAATTCATCCAATTCATAAATGCCGCCGCCCCAAACGCGTATCATGTTCATGTTCGATTCTTTGGCGGATTTCAGCAAGAATGCATAGTCCTCTGATTTGGGACGCGTCAGAAAAATGTCTTGCGGAATGTAATTGGCCCCTTTCATAAATACGGGGTGCCCATTGACTTTAAAGTAGAAGGAGGTTCCCATACTGTCCGGGTCACGAACTAATTCGATGTCTCGGAGGCCCACTTTGGTGATTTTTGAATCCACCGACTTCTCATCGACCAAGCGTACCTCGATCGCGTAAAGGGGTTGTTCACCAAGTCCATTCGGCCACCAGAGTTCAGGGTTTTCTATGTCAAAATCGAGATGGAACGTATTGGAGCCTTCATGGAGTACCACGCGCTGTTTGGCCACGCGCTTCGCGTCAATCCAAACTTCTGCCTGGACCTCTTGGTCCTCCATGGAGGGCGAAGCCATGGCTTCCACCTTGGCGGCTAGGTGCGCGTTCGAATTTTCGAGCTCGTACGTGATGGCCACATCCTGCATTCTAAACCCACTCCACGCTGTCAGGGCGATGGGCTTCCAAATGCCCGAAGTCACGAGTCGTGGGCCCCAATCCCAACCAAAATGGTAGCCTGCCTTCCGAGAGAAAATACTCACTTGCTTATTTCCCTCTACTTGGCCGATTTCCGCGAGATCATTTCCCGACTTAGGGAAGAGGAAATCGTAGGAATCATGCTTGGCCAGTCCTGCCGTGATGGGAGATTCCAATTCCACGATCAGTTCATTCGATGCCTCCCGTAGCAGGCCTTTCACCGGAACAGTATGGTGCCGAAACATATTGTCGCTCGTTAAAATGAGCTGGTCGTTGAGGTAGACTTTTGCGTAGGTATCCAAACCGTGAAAATCCAGTTGAATGAATTCCTTATCTAATGTGCTCGCCTCGACGTTAAATTCTGTTCGGTATACCCAATTTTGTTTGTCTATCCATTGCTGATCATGCTCATTAAGTCGATAAAAGGGATCCGCTATTTTCTTTGCGTGAATTAAGTCCGTGTGGACCGTTCCGGGCACGGTGGCTGACACCCACGCTTCTTCATCGCTTGATTTGAATTGCCACCCATCGGAAATATTCCGTACGGTCGTCGTCGGCACAAGATCCTGGCAACCGACGATGATCAGGCTCGATGCAAAGAGAAGGGACCGACAAAATGGAAGAAGTCGCATGGGATGGTGGCTTAAATGATACCAGAGAACCTAAAAATAGCGCACATCCGGCTAGGTATCCGATTCGGGAGGCGTGGATCTTTATAGTATTAAAAAAAGACTAGTTTCGTTGTGGATAAACCAACAAGCTGAGCCAGAAAAAAATGAGAAACATTGTATACACCCTTTTCTTGATGGGGATAGGAATTACCGCTCAGGCCCAAATTACCTGCTCCTTCATGTCCATGTCGGTGAATGTCTCCGATACGGGGTACATAAAATTGTATCACCCGGGCGCATACCTTCTTTGGCCCCGGGAACACAACATTATTTACTGGGAGGTCCAAGATTTCCAAGGAGGAATTGTTCATCGCGATACCACCATAGGAAATACGGCTGGGGATATGGGCTTCAATCACTCCATTCCATTAAGTGACTCCATGACCGTGTACTCCCTGATCATCAATGATTCGGTGAGCGACGGGGCAAATACGTGGGCCATGGCGTGCAGCGTGACCGACACGTTGTATTGGAAGCCGGATACGATTGGGAGTTTCATACAATACCGATGGGATTTTGTTGGGGGCCCGAATGAAGGAAAAAATGTGTTGTCCCAAAGCGAAGTACATCTTCATGAGCGTGGCATACGGATTTACCCCAATCCCGCCTCCAAAACCATTTCGATCGACGGACTCTCCGAACCATTACGTTCTGTTTCCATGTATACGATCCATGGTCAACGTGTTTATTTTGACCGGCCGGTCCTGGGAAATAATACGGTAAACATTGACCATTTACCGGAAGGCCACTATGTGCTTTGGATCAATGAGCGCATTCAAACCCTGGTTCAAGTGACGCCATAACGATCTCCAAATCAACCTATAGGTTGACCAAGAGAACCGTATTGTCCATCCTTGAATGGACTTTTTCAGGGAATCACCATGCCGACATACAAAGCAAAAGCGGGGTATGTCATCCGATTTCTCCGTCCTAAAGGATAAATCGCTTCTCAAACGAACCGTCGGAGTACCAGAAAATATACACCCCTGCGGGGAGGTTGACGGGATCCACCTGCCGGCCGTAGAGATCAACGACGTGGGTGAGCACTCGGTTGGTCGGTCCCTGTGGCTCCTCCAAACCTATCCCCTGGAAATAGGCGCGTTGGAGGTAGATGCGCTTTTCGAGCACCTCATGCCAGACAAAGTAGACGCCTTGCCCGCTGACGGCGACGTCGGGCACATTCACGGTTCCGGTATCCAAATCCACCCAAAAAGGCAGCCCCCAGTGTTCGATTTTGGCCTGGATTTTGGCTTGGGTGCCCGCCCCCGTTTTCCAGACCGCGCTCCGCGTGAACGTGCCGCCACTCCAGAGCTGCGCGTCAATACGCGGATAGTTCTGTGCGAGGGACGACGATGACATTCCTTGAATATGTACGGTCGTATCCCCATGCTGCCAACGCGAAAGAAAGACGTCGTCAGCTTGGGAAGCGTTCAAAAAGGTGGCGTACAGGCTATCCCCTAGGGTCGCCACATCGGGACCGGAAGCGGGGCAGGAATTGACAATCCAGGTTTGCGGGTCCACGCCCATGGAGGTATAGACGCTGTCTTGCCACAGGCCGCTGGCAACCCGAATATTCCGCACATTCGACACGTTGTCCCGGTAGGCCAAATGCACCGTGGATCCCGTAACCGCCAGCGCCGCCGGGCAGCAGTCACAGGCTTCGGCATTGGGAGCGTTGTCACCACTCACTTGAACGGGCGAATCAAATGTTTGGCCATAGTCCGAACTCGTGGCAATCACCCACTGAGGTTCCATGTAGTTCAAATCAGAAAGCATGAAAGCGACCACGGGATGTCCCCCAGGCCCCTTCGCCACGGTGGGCAGCCGCCCCATGTGGTTTCCAATGTAATCGACTCTTCGGGGAGCCATCCAATTCTGACCGCCATCAAACGTGGCCACACAGTAAATATGGTGGGAGGTGTCCGCTTCTGGGGCCACCTTGTACACCGCATAGAGGGTGTCGCCTGTGCCGGCTAATTCGGGCCCATGCCAGTAAGAGATGGAAACCATTTGGCCGGGAAGATTGAGTGTGTCGACGCGGTCAAAAAACAGTTGGTTTCCTGCCCCCGCAATAAGATTGGCCCCCTCGCCCCAAATGACCACCGGCATCTGGTAGCCATCCGTGGTAACGCGTGGACGGTTGGCTCCCATGGACGTGGAGAGGGTTTCTTTAGGCAGCCAATGCAAGGACTGCTGGGCCGAGGCCGAGAAGGACAACAAGCTGGCTATGAGAAGAATGTAGCGGCGCATTCCCCTAAAGATAACCCGGACATTCAAACCGCCAATACATCCGCTTAAGACGCAAGAAACAGGGGATAAAATCAAAAAATACCCGCAAGCCGATTTGACCGATTGTTCCAAGATAGAGCGTGGCCTCATTCCCGACCGATGGGGACGGCACACTCTTGGCCAGATTTTGTTGACTCAGGCTATCGTTCGGAGGTGACAAAGAATGGAGATCATACCTTTCGGGGCACTTTCTTGTATTTTACATTTGGATTTTCCCCAGACCCCGATGAAACACTTCCTAAGCCTACTCGCCTTTGCCTTCACCTTAAGTGCTTTTGCCCAAGTGGTTAGCCCAAATGCTCCCATTGACATGAAGCTATTTGGCCTAAATAGCAATGAACAGCGGCCCATTTGGCCCGGCTGTGAATCCCTGACGTCTGAGGCAGCACGTTTTGAGTGCTTCAACTACGGCATGATGAACTTCCTTCGGAATAATTTCAATGTGCCTACTGCGAAGAACAAAAAGGAGCAGAAGGCCCGCACGGGTAAGGTCTTTGTCGATTTTGTGATTGAAAAAGACGGCAGCGTGAGCGACGTGGAAATTATACGTAGCGTCCATCCCGAGGTGGATGCGGAAGCGATCCGAATGGTCAAGAGCATCCCGACCATGCATGCGCCTGCCATGTTAGATGGCAAACCTGTTCGACTCCGTTACACCCTGCCTATTAACGTGCAATATTGATGAAGCGTTTCCTACTCACTCTGGTGCTAAGTGCTAGCACGATCCTTTCGGCCCAAACGTCTGAAGGCTTTTCCAGCGGCCCTGTGTATGCGGGCTGCGATACCACGGGGGGACCGAAGGCCGCCATTTCCTGCATGCAACAAGCTATTTTTCGGCATATCGGCCAAAACTTCATCATCCCAAAGGTTGAGCGCGATGCCCTTTATGCCAAAACGGCCGCATGGAATGCCTTGCCCCGTCGGGAACGGAAAAACACGCCCGAGCCAGCATTGAACGGCCGCATATTCATCACGTTTTACGTGGAAATAGACGGGGGTTTAGGCGATGTTCAGGTGTCTAAAGTCACTGGGGAACTCATGAAGGAAACCCAGGAGGCAGGGGTCGAGGTCGTCAAGTCCCTACCCCCGTTCCAGCGCCCCGCCTATGAAGCCGGAAAACCTGTACGTCACCAGTTTACGATTCCGATTTCTGTGCGAGTGATGTGACAGCGAGGATGGTTGACGTGCGATTCACCGCTGCAGATGCACAGCCGTAGCGGCTTCGGGCTCTGGGCTGGTGTCCGCGTTTCCACAACGGGCGCGAACAAAGTAAACCCCCGCCGGTGCTGGACGGCCGTTGACCGTCCCGTCCCAGTTGGCGTCCACCGTTTGGCCGTAAAAAACGCGTTGGCCATTTCGGGTGAAGACTTCCCATTCGGCCCAATCGGCAAAGGACATTTTAGGCGCGTACAGGTCGTTCACGCCATCGCCATTGGGCGAAAAGATATTGGGCAGCTCTAGGGTTGCTTCATCGGGAGCCGGAGGAACAGGCGTGTACTGCTCGCTGAAGATGTTGTCGAAGTAGATGATCTCTGTCTGGCTTCGGCCGCGAAAATCTGGGAAAAATACGAGTTGGTCGTAGGTCAAGCCAAAGTGGTCCGAAAAGTCAAATTCCAACTGCTCCCACTCGTTGATTTTGGTATTGGCCACCTTGATTTCACCCAAGGACCAGTTGTCAAAGCGCACCAATTTGATGCCTACATCGCTGATGGTGTTTTTATACACCATGACCCGAATGATCTTATTGCTGTTGTCAATCGTGAAGGTGCCAATATCTGCGCCGTGCTGGGTCTCGCAGCCCGCAAATGGGGCGCCTTGGGACAAGGCGGTAAACTTGGCTACCGTCGGGCTTGGATTGTACCCATTGGGATCCGGATCGGGATTGGGCACAAATTCCACGGGAGGGTTTGAGCCATTTTGGAAGACCTTCCAATTCCACAATTGACCAATGCCATTGGGTTCAAAGTCCACGGGGGCGTTTTGGGACCACGCCGAGGGAATCAGCAGAGCAAGTAGGAGGAGCAGGAGGAGTCTACGCATCGCGGGTGGTTTCGTCCATTCTCATCCCTAAGGGAAGCGCTGAAAGCAGACTTATGGTCAAAGGTACTACAATTTGCACCGGGTTATTTAAAAAAATTTATACCCTTAGCGCCTCGCTTTAAGAGAATTAGCCCTTAGTCCTATCACGTTGCATGAGGCTTTTTGCTACCTTTCAAAAGAGCAACCTAAACGCTATCCCATGAAAACCCTCCAGTTCGTCCTTAGCCTTGCCCTTCTCGCTTGGATCTCCCCCGCCGCCCTAGCCCAAACCTCCGGAGGTCCCGATGCATACGGCTACACGTGGAAAAACAGCAACCACACCAGCAATCCCCCCACCTACAGCTGGGTGGACATCACCTCCCGCGGCGACCAAGTCACCGGCCTGGCCGATGACAATGTGGTGGGACCCTTCCCGCTTCCTCAGGGCTTTCAATACTATTGGTATCCCGTGTCCCAAATTTGGATCGGCAGCAACGGCTACATCAGTTTCAATGGGGTGAACATGGCCTCGCCCTTCCCCAGCACGGTCCCCTCCCCGGCAGGTGGCAACGACTGGCTCGCACCGCACATGGCGGATTTGAACTTTGCCGGCAGCAATAACCCCGCGCAATGCTATTTCTTCGCCAACCAGGATTCCTTGGTGGTTAGCTTTATCAACGTGCCCTATTGGAGCGTTTCGACACCTGGCTATAGCGGTAGCAACTCCTTCCAAATTATTTGGACCAAAGCCGATAAGCATATCCAATTCAACTACCAGAGTCTTTCCTCGGCCGGCGGCACGTCCCAAGACTGCGTCACGGGTATCGAAAACAACACCGGTGCACTCGGCCTTCAGAACTACATCGACGTGGTGCCCTCCAACAGCTTTGCCATCAAGTACTACTACCCCTCTGTCGTGACCTATGCCGTCACAGATGGGGGCGTGAATTGGAACAACAACGACCGAAATGGCGGATACTTCATCCCCGTCAACAGCATGCAAAACTTTCATGCGAACATCAAGAACTTCGGAAACCAAGCCCTGCCCGCATTTACGGTGACGGATACGATTTATTCTGTCTTGACGCCGATTGTAAATGGCTCGGCAGCCGTTCCCGCCTTGCAACCCGGTGAGGATACGACCTTGACCTTCTCCAATACGTTCATGGCCCAATTCCCGGCGATCTTTAAGCTCAGTTCACGGGTATCCGGCATCACCGGCGATATGGTCGCGGCCAACAACCGAAAGTCTCAAAAAATCGTGGCCGTGAACACGACCCAAGCGCAGTATACGCTGGATTACAGTGACGGTATCCCCGACGGCACCGGCCTGAGCTGGAACGGGGGCGGGGGCGGCATTGGCATCTATGTGGAGCCTCCCGTCTACCCGACCCAAATCAACGGCTGTCAATTCCTCGTCACGGCGCAGCCCAGCACCCCCGTAGACTGCTATGTCATGCTCTACGACGACAACGGCCCCAATGGCACGCACGGCACCTTGCTGGATTCCGTGGTGGTATCCGCCAGCAATGTCTTTGTGGGTTCCTACACGACGGTCATGTTCCCTAGTGCGCCCTTCTACAAGACGTCGGGCGGCTACTATTTGGTCTGGTACATGGGTGGACCGGGGGTGTCACTGGGCCGTGATTTGACCCCCCCCACGTCCCAACAGGCCTATGAGATTTTGGGCAACACCTGGGCACGTTACCGCGATATGTACACGGAGGATTTCTGTATCGGTTTACTTGCTTCAAACGCACCATTCCCCGCAGCGAATTTCTCGATGGATACGACCCAAATGCCCACTATTTCCTTCACCGACCTCAGTACCAATTCCCCCACCACCTGGCATTGGGACTTTGGTTTCAACAACGACTCCTCGGTCGTCCAAAACCCCAGCTACACCTACACGCAAAACGGCACCTACACGGTCTGTCTCGCTGTCACCAACTCCCTGGGCAGCGATACCGTGTGTAAAACCGTGACGATTCGAGGGATTGGCCTGGATGAATCGGACGACCTGGTCTGGGCCTTGTATCCCAACCCCACGTCCGGAGCGCTTACCCTTCGCCTGCCTGTCGGTTTGGAGGCAAAATCGGTGATGCTCCGTGTGACCAACATGCTGGGCCAATCGTTGCCCGTCCAATGGTCCGTGGATGGTTCCGAGCTGCGCACGGAATTGCCTGCCGCCCGCGGAGTCTACTTGATCGAACTCCTCGATCGCTCCAGCGGCGAAAGCCTCGGCGTGAAGCGGGTGGTGGTGCGGTGAGGATATGGGGCAGTACCTTTGCCCCATGATGCCTCCCCCCTTCCAGGATTTAAAAAGCCAAACGCGCCTCGTTACCCCGCGCCGGATCGGCACAACCGCCTTGCGCATCGCCATTGCGGGAGTGATTGCCTACGTATTGAGTTCGCAATCGCCTTGGGTTATGACTCTTTGGTACATCTATGCGGGCTTTAACGTATTGGTCTTGGTGGGATTTTGGGCCTTCAGCCGATTCCTGCGCAAAAAGCTCGGTGCATTGGGTCAGCAGTTTGGGCAGGTCCAACAGGACGAAGACCTCGGCGAGGCCGAAGTCATCGAAGACACCCAAATCGAAGACTAGAGCTACTTGCTAGCCCGGCGGTGCACCGTCACCGCCCATTGAGCCAACGAGCTATCCATTAAAAAGCACTT
>DNWN01000140.1 GCA_003507115.1 Cryomorphaceae bacterium
AGAGTTGGCGATTCCGGTGACACCAAAAGGACGGCAGCAGGACTGCCAGTACATCACATAATCGTTACAGGTCTGCGTCAGGGTGACATACCCTACGTAGATATTGACCATGGGGCTGAAGTAGGATCCACTCGTGCCCTGAGGAATACAATCGTAGGCACCAAGCGAGGCCGCACTGAACTCTGGTTGAGCGAGGCTACACGTTACGTTGGTGGTCAAGTTGCAACTGGGCGCGTTGATGGTCACAGTTTGAGCCGTACCCAATCCCACACCAGACTGCTCCCGGTAGATCACCAATTTAATGCGGTATTGACCCGTTACTCCCGTGGAGTCACCCACGTATTTGTACTGGATGTCTCCACCTAGAATGTGTGAAGCTTCCGCTTGGAAGGGAAGAAAAAGGGCGCCCAACAAAAAGGCAAACAATAGACGTTTCATACGAAAGATATTTTTCAGCCTTACGAAAATAGGTGTTTGCCTCGGACTTCGCGCACAAATCCACCGAATGTGGCATGCGATTGATTGAACGCCGTGCTTAAAGTGTTTTACGCAAGCGCGCCACAGGAATTCCAAGCTGTTCTCGGTACTTCGCGACGGTGCGGCGTGCAATAGGATATCCCTTGTCTTTGAGGAGTTTAGCCAGGGCGTCATCGGTAAGGGGATCCCGAGAATCCTCCTCCGAAATACTGTCCTCCAGAATCTTTTTGATCTCGCGGGTGGACACCTCTTCCCCCTCCGAATTCAACATCGACTCACTAAAAAACTTCTTGATCAAAAAGGTCCCAAATGGCGTCTGAACATATTTGTTGCTCGCCACCCGGCTGACGGTCGAAATATCCATCCCCACTTCGTCTGCAATGTCCTTGAGAATCATCGGTTTCAACTTGCGCTCATCCCCGGTCAAGAAATACTCCTCCTGAAAGCGCATTATCGCGGACATCGTCAAAATCAACGTTTGTTGGCGCTGTTTAATGGCGTCGATGAACCATTTGGCCGAATCCAACTTTTGCTTCACGAATTGAAAGGCCTCTTTTTCTTGATCCGAGCCAAACTGCTTCGCTTTTTTGTAGTGCTGAAGCATGTCCTTGTACTCCCGGGATACATTGAGTTCGGGGGCGTTTCGCCCATTGAGGCGCAATTCTAGCTGATCGTCCACGACTTGAATGACATAATCGGGGATGACGGTTTGGGTCGCATGGCTGCCCGTTTCGGCGGTGTGACCAGGCTTGGGATTCAAGCGGGCAATTTCATCTAGCACGGACTTCAACTCGTCTTCGGTGATGTCCAATTGGGCCATCATCTTGCTGTAATGACGCTTGGCCAAGGCATCAAAATGATCCGTGATCACCGTTTTGGCCAGCGCGGCCGTGGCTCCCGAGCGCATCCGGAGCTGGATGAGCAAGCACTCCTGCAGATCCCGGGCCCCGACTCCCGTTGGCTCCATGCCTTGAATCACTTGGAGGGCCGCCTCTAACTCTTGCACTTCGATGAAGATGCCCAAGGAGAAGGCCAAGTCATCCACGATATCCACCAATTCACGACGCAGATAGCCATCATCCTCCAAGGTGCCGATGAGGTATTTGCACAAGGCTTCTTTCTGAGGTGCCAAGGAGCGCATGGCCAATTGTTCCTTGAGCAAATCGCTCATGTCCTTGCCCACCACAACAGGCGCCTCAAAGGACTCGTCATCGGCTGAATAATTATTGGCTTGCAGCTTATAGTCTGGGATGTCGTCGTCACTGAGGTAATCGTCCATCGGATCGTAGTCCTCTTTGCCCCCTTCTTCCTCCCATTCGTTGCTCAGTTCATCCGCCGGTTCGGCCGAGTCCATCCCTTCTTCGAGGGCTGGATTCACTTCCATTTCCTCTTGGATACGCTCCTCCAGGGCCTGCGTCGGTAGCTGAATCAACTTCATCAGTTGAATCTGCTGCGGCGAAAGCTTTTGTTGTAGCCGTTGGCTGAGCGATTGCTTGAGCATGGTGCGGATCAGAATTCGGCGTTGCCGGGCGTTCGGGGAAAGGGAATGACGTCGCGGATGTTGCCCATGCCCGTGACAAATTGGACCATGCGCTCAAAGCCCAAACCAAATCCACTGTGCACACAGGTGCCAAACTTGCGCGTGTCCAAATACCAGTCAAGGTGCTCGGGATCGATGCCGACCGCCTTCATTTTTTCGACTAACACGTCATGACGCTCTTCGCGTTGACTTCCTCCAACGATTTCACCGATGCCAGGGAAAAGAACGTCCATGGCGCGAACGGTCCGGCCATCTTCGTTCAGGCGCATGTAAAAGGCCTTGATTTTCGCAGGGTAGTCAAATAAGATGACCGGTGATTTAAAGTGCTTCTCGACCAAAAAGCGCTCGTGCTCCGATTGCAAATCCACTCCCCAGGTCTCAATGGGGTACTTGAATTGTCCCTTTTTGTTGGGCTTAGAGTCCTTGAGGATGTCGATGGCTTCGGAGTAGGTGCAGCGAACAAAAGGATTATCGAGAACAAATTGGAGCTTTTCCACCAATCCTTGATCCGAGCGTTGGGCTTGGGGCTTGGCTTTTTCTTCCTGCTCCAAGCGCTGGTCCAAAAAGGCCAAATCCTCCTTGCAGCGTTCCATCACTGCTTTGATCATGTGTTTGCAGAAGGCCTCGGCCAAGTCCATGTTGTCCGCAAGATCGTGGAAGGCCATTTCGGGCTCAATCATCCAAAACTCGCTGAGGTGCCGCGTGGTGTTGGAATTTTCGGCGCGGAAGGTGGGGCCAAACGTATAGATCTTGCCCAAAGCCATGGCGCCCAATTCCCCTTCAAGCTGACCACTGACAGTCAGATTGGTGGGCTTTTCAAAGAAGTCTTGACGAAAATCCGTTAGACCTTGATCATTTTTGGGCGCTCCGTCCGCGGGAAGGGTGGTCACTCGGAAAAGTTCCCCCGCTCCCTCCGCGTCGCTCGCCGTGATGATGGGCGTGTTGAGGTAAAAGAACCCCTGCTGGTTGAAAAACTCGTGCACGGCAAACGCGGCTGCATGGCGAACCCGCATGACCGCGCCAAAGGTGTTGGTCCGCATGCGCAAGTGCGCAATTTCACGAAGGAACTCGAGAGAATGGCGCTTAGGCTGCAGCGGATAGCTATCGGCCGGGCAGTCGCCTAAGACCTCGAGGGTCTTGACCGCTACCTCCACGGCCTGGCCGCTTCCTTGGCTTGGTACCAGTTCTCCGACCACCGCGACGCTGGCCCCAGTGGTTACGCGGCGAAGCAGGGCCTCGGGGAATGCCTCAAAGTCCACCACGCATTGAATGCTCGCTTGGCAGCTTCCGTCGTTCAGAGCCAAAAAGCGATTGGAGCGGAAGGTCCGCACCCATCCCTTGAGTTGAACCGTCGCCCCCAAGGCCGGAGCGCGAAGAATGTCAGAAACCGATTGTGTTGGCATGATGTATGATGCAAAATGGGACTTTCATTGCAAAAATGGACAAATATTCCCAGTCTGCGCCCACCGATGGGCGACTTTCAGGCGCGTAAATCCAAAATATTTTCACTTTTTTTCACTTCGAAGGAAACATTTTATGTCATGGAATGTTTCCTATGTGTATAAAAGCACGACCTTTGCCGCCCGAAGGCCCTTTGGAGAACCCCTGTATGGAAAACGATCCCCGACATAGCATTCTCACCCGATCGATGGAGCTATTCCAACGTTTCGGCCTCCGTGCGGTCAACATGGACGACGTGTCGCGCGAATTGGCTATGAGCAAAAAAACGCTCTACACCTTTTTCACCAACAAATCCGATTTGGTGGACCAAGCCGCTAAATTTCTCTTTTCCATCAAGTCCAAGCAATTCATTGAACAAGCCAGTCTTCATGAAAATGCGATTGATGAGCTTTTCGAAGTTCAGCGTATTCAAGAAGAGGTCCTCAAGAATTATGGCACCCGATTGCTCTTTCCTCTAAAAAAATATCACCCTGAGACCTATGATTGGGTTCTGAAGGCGCGCCGTGAAATGATGCTCGATGCCACCATTAAAAACTTAGAGCGCGGAATACAGCAAAAACTTTATCGGGACGATTTGCACGTGCTGGAAGTGGCCCTAATCCGGTACAATACGATGGTCGGCCTCATGGAAGATCCCGAAATGGGGGATGACGCCAGCCGCCGCGGGGAAGTCCTGAAATACAGCCTTCATATGCATTTGAGATCCATCGCTACAGCCCAAGGGCTTGCCTACTTACAAGAACTCCAATTCCCCAAATCCAAATGAACATTCGACCCCTCCTACTGGCCCTGGCCCTGAGCAGCCTGTCCGCCCTTGGGCAACAGCGCATGGATCTGTCGTTGGATCAGGCTATTTCCTATGCCTTGGATCACAATGCCCAGATTCGTGTGCAGTCCCTTGAAAAGAAGGCTGCCGAAAAAGTCCTGATCCAGAACATTGCCTTGGGCCTGCCCTCGGTGAGCATGGGCGGCAATTACACCGACAACATTGAATTGCCCGCGCAATTTTTTGACATCAACCAAGACGGGGTCATAGACAAGTTGCAATTCGGCACCCGCTACAATTCGGTCGCTGGATTGTCCGTCAATCAACTCGTGTTTGATGGCTCCTACATTGTGGCCCTCCTGGCCACCGATGTCTTGCGCGACATGGCGGCCGACTCCTACGAAAAAGCCACCATCGATGTTCGGGAACAAGTGGCGCAGGCCTACCACCTGCGCGTCATTTTGGGAGAAAACTTGAAGGCTCTCCAGGCCACCTTGGCCAACACGGCATCCACTCTGAAGAATCTCCAAGCGATGCAAGGCGAAGGCTTTGTCTCCGAAGACGACGTGGATCAACTCTCCATTGTCTACCACAATTTGGAAGCCAATGTGGCCAACCTCGAAAGCCAAAGCCAGATTGCCGAGCAGCTCCTCAAACTTCAGTGCGGCATGGCGCCAGAGGCCGTGTTGCATTTGACCACCTCGCTGGAGAACCTCCTGGTCCTCGCAGAAAGCGGTCAGGCCCTCTTAGGGGTTCCCTTTGAGGTGCAGAACCACATTGACTTTCGTCAATTGAACACCAATCGCAAGGGTCAGTACCTCAACCTCCAAAACGAGAAGATGCAGTTCTTGCCGAAACTGTATGCAGGGTATGCCTACAACCGCCAGTTTGTCAGCGAGTCCTCGAATGTGTTTGACCCCAATGGAGTGTCCGCCAACAATGCAACGTTCCAATCTTGGAATTTGTCTGCCCAGGTGCCGCTCTTTAGTTCGGGCCGAAAAATTGCCCGGGTTCAAGAACAGCATATTAAGCTCCAAGAGTTGGACATCTTGCTGGCCAACACGGAAAACGCCCTCAAGCTGCAGCATGCCCAGGCGCGTGCCGACTATGCCAACGCCCTCAAGGTCTACCAGATCCAAGTCCAAAACGTTTCCCTTTCGCAGCGGGTCATGAAGAACACCGAGGTGAAGCTCATCGAAGGGATGGCTTCCAGCATGGACTACAGCCAGGCCTCATCCCAATACCAACAAAGTGTCGCCGCCATGTTGCAAGCGGCCAACAATGCCCTCAACAAACGCGTCGCCTTGGAGAAGTCCATGGGCGCTTACAACCTTCCAACTCTTGAATAATCCCATGAAAAACCTGTCTCTTTTTATCCTTGTGGCGGGGCTTTTTGCCTCCTGCAGCACGTCCGAATCCACGCCCGTGGATCAACTAAACGCCCGCCGCGACTCCTTGTCGACCGTCATCGAACGCCTCAAAGCAGAATTGGATGAGGTGGATCTCCAACTGGCCTCGGTGGATAGTACGCGGAGCTTCGCCCAGGTCACCACCTTTGAAATTACTCAAGGGGCCTTCAGTCATTCATTTGATGTGTATGGATCCGTCATATCAGACAAATCTGTCACCCTGTATCCCGAAATGGCGGGAAGCATTGCCCGGGTCACGGTCAAGGGCGGGGAACGCGTTCGCGCAGGTCAAGTCTTGGTCTCCTTGGACGGCTCCATGGCGCAAGCGAGTCTGGCGGAACTTAAAACCCAATTGGATTTGGCCAAATCCGTTTTTGAAAAACAAGAGCGTCTTTGGAATCAGCGCATTGGCAGTGAGGTCCAATACCTTCAAGCAAAAACCCAGTTTGACGCTTTGCAGAAACGCCTCCTTGCCGTCGAAAAGCAAGTGGCCATGACCACGATCAATGCCCCCTTTGATGGGGTAGTCGATCAAGTGTTTGCCAAGGTGGGTGAATACGCCGCCCCCGGCATGCCTATGGTCCGCCTCGTTGGAAACGGCGGCTTGCGCCTTGAAATGCAGGTTCCGGAAACCTACATCCAGCGCATTGAGAAAGGAGATGGCGTCGCGATGAACTTCTCGGCCATCCAACTCACTTTGGAGGGGACCGTGAGCCAGGTAGGCAACTACATCAACCCGGGTAGCCGCACCTTCAGTGTCAGTGTTGAGCTTCCCAAAAATCAGAACCTCAAAGCGAACATGATGGCTTCGGTCGCCTTGAAAGACTATAGCATAGAGAGCGCCATTACCATCCCCAATCGCCTCATCTTACAGGACACGAAGGGCATGAATTACACCTATGTATACATGCAAGTCGGGGGCCTAGGCACCATCGCTCGGCGCGACTTAGTCTTAGGCGTCTCCAACGACGAATTCACCGAAGTCAAATCGGGAGTCGCCCCCGGTGACAAAGTGGTAGATCGCGGCATCCGCTCCGTCCAGGCCGACCAAATTGTCAAACTCTATTAAGCCATGTCAGAACAAAATACTTCGATGATGCGCCGATTTGGCATCACGGATTGGGCGGTCAACAACCGCGTTACCGTGGGCGTCTTGACGGTCATCATCCTGATTGCTGGCTTAATGGCCTACCGTGCCATGCCCGCCGAGAGTTTCCCCGAGATTGCCCAGCCCACGATTTATGTCGGGACGGTCTATCCCGGCAACTCCCCTGTGGACATTGAGCGATTGATTACACGCCCCTTGGAAAAGGAAATCCATAGTATTTCAGGCGTGGATAAACTGTCCTCTTCGTCCATCCAAGGATATTCCTCCATCGAGGTGAAGTTTAACTTCGATGTTGAGGTATCCGAAGCGCTGCGCAAAGTGAAGGACAAGGTGGACGCCGCCCGCTCCAGCCCGGACTTCCCCAAAGACCTTCCTGCCGACCCCAATATTTTCGATTTGAACATCGGCGAACTTTTGCCCATCATGAACATCAACTTGTCGGGCGAATACACGAGCGACCAGTTGAAAGACTATGCAGAATACCTCAAAGAAGAAATTGAGGACTTGGCTGCCATTACGTCCGTCGATATCCGCGGCATCGATGACAAGGAGGTTCGCATCATGGTGGACAACCAAAAGATGGAATCCATGAACATCTCGTTCCGAGATATCGCAGGGGCCATCCAAAATGAAAATGTATCCATTTCGGGCGGAGACCTTCTCATCGATGGTTATCGCCGAAACGTCCGAGTCCTCGGTGAATTTGAATCGCTCAGCGATATCGAAAATATCATCGTCAAGCAAGAAAAGGAAGACATCGTTTACTTGCGCGACGTGGCCACCGTCACTTTTGACGAGGTGGACCGCGAATCTTATGCCCGTCAATACAGCGATCCGGTGGTCACCTTGGACATCAAAAAGCGTTCGGGCGAAAACCTCATTCTGGCTTCGAAAGCCATTAATGACATCGTGACGGCAGCAAAAGTGGATTATTTCCCGAGGAACCTGTTGATTTCCATCACGAATGACCAGTCTACCCGGACCAAAAACCAAGTCAACGAGCTCGAAAACTCCATCATCTTCGGGGTCTTGCTCGTCGTTTTGGTCTTGACTTTCTTCTTGGGTCTACGCAACGCTCTATTCGTGGGAATCGCCATCCCCTTGAGCATGCTACTCAGCTTCTTCATCCTCAATTCTATGGGGGTCACGTTAAACTTCATGGTCTTGTTCGCCCTGGTTCTTGCATTGGGCATGCTGGTGGACAACGGCATCGTCATTGTGGAAAACGTCTACCGATTTATGAGTAGCGGCTATAAAGCCACCGAAGCAGCCAAATTGGGTGCGGCGGAAGTCGCCATGCCCATCATCACCTCGACGGCGACTACCCTGGCTGCCTTCGTGCCTCTGGCCCTCTGGCCGGGCTTGATTGGGGAGTTCATGAAATACCTTCCCTACACGTTGATCGTTGTCCTTTCGTCTTCGTTGTTTGTCGCCTTGGTCATTAACCCTGCCCTGGCTGCGCGTTATATGAAGACGGAAGAGGACACCGTCAACCGACCCAAGTGGACCCGCATCGGAGCTATCCTCGCGGTCCTCGGATTGGGTGCGCATACAGCGATTTTGACCGCCTTGGACGCGCCTCTTGGATTACCCTTGTTCGCCGCCACCTTGGCCAACCTTTTTGGCTATGCCGGATTGCTTATTCTCGCCTATTTGTGGGTATTTGAGCCCGGAACACAGTTCTTCCAGAAGTCTGCCCTCCCCCGATTAGAGAACAACTACTCGAGGTTGGTGGAATTTTCCCTGCGCGGGAAGAACGCTCGGAAGTTCTTCTTGGGAACCGTCGGACTCCTCTTTGTCTCCATTTTCTTGTTGGCTTCCTTCCCTCCAAAGGTGCTCTTCTTCCCCAACAATCAGCCGAACTTGGCGAATATCTACATTGAACTTCCAGTAGGGACCGACATCGAGGCCACCAATGCCTTGACTCTGGAGTTGGAAAAGGAGATTACGGAGCTGGTCACCGCATTTACCTATGAGGTCGACGGCCAACCCTACAATTACATGGTGGAATCCATCATTGCTCAAGTGGGCAAAGGAACAAGTGACCCGCGCGAGGGGCCTTCCAATGTACCGACCCCCCACAAAGCCAAAATCGTAGTAGCCTTCCGCGAGACCAAATACCGCTTGGACCAAGAGGGCAACCCGGTAAGCAGTGCAGATGTCCTGAACTTGTTGCGCGACAACATTTCCGATATCCCCGGCGCCGTCGTCGCCATTGAAAAGGATCAAAACGGCCCGCCTCAAGGGGCGCCCATCAACATCGAATTGACCGGCAGCAATTACGAGGAAGTTTTGGCCTTTGCGCAAGAAGTGAAGCGTGAAATCGAAAACTCTCCGATTCAAGGCTTCGACGAGTTGAAGCTGGACGTGGAGAGCGGCAAGCCCGAATTGCCCATCACCGTTGACCGCGCCAAAGCGCGTTCCTTGGGCGTTTCCACCGGCCAAATTGGCGATGCGTTGCGCACGGCCCTCTTCGGCAAGGAGATTAGCCGTTTCAAAGACGATGAGGACGAATACCCCATCAACCTGCGCTTTGATGACGTGTATCGCTTCAACCTGGAGAGCTTGATGAACCAAAAGATCACCTTCCGGGACCAAGGTTCGGGCCGCATTAAGCAGGTGCCCATTTCAGCCGTGGCCAGTGCCAGCAAGTCTTCGACTTTCTCCGCGGTGAAGCGCAAGGAGCTCGATCGGGTCATCACCTTGTACTCCGGAGTCAAGGAAGGCGCCAATCCCACCCAGATTGTCGGGGAGATTAAAGAGCTTTTGGCCAATTACGAGGTGCCCCGCGGCATGACGTTGTCCTTTACAGGGCAGCAGGAGGAGCAAGCGAAGGAATTCAGCTTCTTGTCCAAGGCCTTGTTGGGGGCCGTATTTATGATCTTCCTAATCATTGTCGGCCAGTTCAACTCCGCGCGCATCCCCTTCTTGATTTTAATCACGGTCATCCTGTCCTTGATTGGGGTATTTCTCGGGCTGCTCTTCTTCCGGATGGACTTTATTATTGTGATGACCATGATTGGCATCATCTCCCTGGCGGGCGTCGTCGTGAACAACGCCATTGTCTTGGCGGACTATGCCGGACAGTTGTTAGAGCGTCGCAAAGCCGAATTGGGCTTGGACGAAGAGGCCCGCCTCCCCGTGCAAGAGCTCGCCAATACGTTGGCACAAGCCGGTCGGACCCGACTGCGCCCTGTGTTGCTCACCGCCATTACGACGGTCCTAGGCTTGATTCCTCTGGCCACCGGCATGAACATCGACTTCTTCACGTTGATTTCACAGAATAACCCACAAATTTATTTTGGGGGTGACAACGTCATGTTCTGGGGTCCGATCAGCTGGACGGTCATTTTTGGATTGACGTTTGCGACCTTCTTGACGCTGGTGATCATGCCGGTCATGCTGTATCTCACCGAAGTGGCTCGTTCACGGAGGTATTGGGAGAAGCAGGGAGCATAGCTCCGCTAGAGGGCTAGAGGGCTAGAG
>DNWN01000052.1:0-6998 GCA_003507115.1 Cryomorphaceae bacterium
GCCGACACTCCGTAAATGATACCGAAGTTGACCGTCTTCGCATGCGAACGTTGCTCGCGCGACACCTCCGACAAGGGCACACCAAACACATTGGCCGCCGTGGCCGCATGGATGTCTGCCCCACTGTGAAAGGCCTCCATCATGGCTTTGTCCTGACTCATGGAGGCGATGACACGCAGTTCGATTTGCGAGTAGTCCGCACTGAGCAACACATGATCCGAATCCCGTGCCACAAAGAGGTTGCGAACACGACGGCCGCGCTCCGTGCGTACAGGAATGTTCTGCAGGTTGGGGTTGGTGGACGACAGGCGTCCCGTTGCCGCCACGGCCTGGTTAAAGGTCGTATGAATGCGTCCCGTCATGGGATGAATCAATTGAGGTAGAGCATCGACGTACGTGCTTTTGAGCTTGCCAACTTGGCGCCATTCGAGGAGCTTTTCCACGATGGGATGCTCTTTCACATAGCCTTCCAGGACCTCCTCTCCGGTGGCATACTGCCCCGTTTTGGTCTTTTTCACTTTGCCCCGACCAATTTGCAATCCATCAAAGAGCACATCTCCCAGCTGCTTGGGAGAGCCCAAGTTGAAGGTTTGGCCGGCCAACTCGAAAACATCCGCTTCCAAGCGCGCCAAATCTTTGGTTAACTCTTCCGAATAGGCCTCCAGACCCGCTTGGTCTACTTTGACTCCTGCCAACTCCATGTCGGAAAGCACCGGAATTAAGGGGGCTTCCAATTGGCTGTACACCCGCTGCACATCACTCTGGTCGACAAGAGGCTGCAGGGCCTCGCGCAAACGCCAGGTGATGTCCGCGTCTTCGCCGGCGTATTCGGCCACGTGGGTCGGGTCGATGTCCCGCATCGTTTTTTGGTTCTTTCCCTTCGGGCCGATCAAAGACGTGATGGGAATGGGCGTGTAGCCGAGCAGCTTTTGAGCCAAATCATCCATGCCGTGGCGCTGATCGGGCTCGACCAAGTAGTGCATCAACATCGTGTCCACCATGGGGCCCTTCACGCGAATGCCATAGCGCAAGAGCACTTGGTAATCGTATTTAAAGTTGTGTGCCACTTTCTCAATGGCCGCGTCCTCCAGGGGTCCCCGCAAAGGTTCGAGCAAGGCCATGGCCTCGGAATGGTCCGCCGGAAGGGCCACGTAGTAGGCCGTATGCGCCTCGTAGGAAAAGGCGATGCCGACCAATTCCGCCTCTAGGGTGTCCAGCGAAGTGGTTTCGGTGTCAAAGCAAAACGCGGGCTGCTGGGCCAATTTGCGCGCAAAAAACTGCACCGCCACGGCGTTGTCCAGCAAGGTGTAGGTGTGATCTGTGGAGGCCGCATCACTTCCGGGGAGCGACTCCACGGTGGGTAGGGCCGCTCCAAAAAGGTCCATTTGGCCGTCGGTGGAAGGCGCCGCGGGAGCACCGGAAGCGGGAGCACTCGAGGCGGAAGCTCCGCTGCCCGCGACACTGGGTGCCGGAGTTGAGCTGGGTAACAAGCGGCGCTGAAGACTGCGGAATTCCAACTCATCCAACAGGCCTTTAAGCACCTCCGTGTCCGGCTCTTCGCGCACTAAGTCTGCTTCGTTGAGTTCGATGGGCACGTCCGTGAGGATGCGAGCGAGGACCTTGGACATACGGCCCTGGTCGGCAAATTCCCGAATCTTTTCACCCAACTTTCCCTTGATTTCCTCGGCGTGAGCAAAGATGCCCTCCATGGTATCGTATTCGGCCAGCAGTTTGGCGGCCGTTTTTTCCCCCACGGAGGGAATGCCGGGGATGTTGTCCACCGCGTCGCCCATAAGGCCAAGCATGTCGATGACTTGATCCACCCGTTGAATCCCCCATCGGTCGCAGACCTCTTGAACCCCGAGAACCTCCGCGGGATCACCCCCTCGGCCGGGCTTGAGGATTTTCACTTTTTCGGTGACCAGCTGGCCAAAGTCTTTGTCCGGGGTCATCATGTAGACCTCGTAGCCCGCCGTTTCCGCCTTGTGCGCCAAGGTTCCAATGACATCGTCCGCTTCAAATCCGGGAACACCCAGCGAGGGTATGCGCATGGCTTCGAGCAACTGATGAATGTAGGGGACTGCCACTTTGATGCCCTCGGGGGTCTCGTCCCGGTTGGCTTTATACGCTGGGAAGAGCTCCTCACGCACCTGGCTGCCGCCGATGTCAAACACGACTGCCATGTGGCTAGGGCGTTCCTTTTCGATCACATCGAGTAAGGCTAACATAAAGCCATAGACCGCCGATGTGTCGACCCCCTTGCTATTGACCCGGGGATTTCGAGCGAAGGCAAAATAGGCTCGAAAAATCAGGGCATAGGCATCGAGGAGATAGAGACGGGGCATGGACATGGGAAGGAGATTTCTTCAAAAATACGGCCCTTAAGGACTACTTTTGGGGGCTATGTCATCCTCTTTGGTCATCATTCCCACGTTCAACGAACGCGATAACATCCAAGCCATTTTGGAGGCGGTATTTGCATTGGAGCGGGAGTTTCACGTCTTGGTGATCGACGATGGTTCTCCCGATGGCACCGCGGATTTGGTGCGTTTGGCGCAATCGGACTATCCAAATCGCCTTTTTCTCGAGTGCCGCACAGGCAAATTAGGACTGGGAACGGCCTACATTCACGGATTTCAATGGGCCCTGGCCCGGGATTATGCCTACATCTTCGAGATGGACGCGGATTTTTCCCACGACCCCAAAGACCTGCCCCGCTTGCTGGACGCCTGTGCGCTCTACAAAGCGGACTTGGCCATCGGTTCGCGCTATTCCAACGGCGTGAACGTCGTGAATTGGCCGATGTCCCGCGTTCTATTGAGCTTTTTTGCATCCAAATATGTCCGCTTCATCACCGGCATGCCCATCCACGACACGACGGCCGGATTTAAATGCTACCGGCGCGAGGTTTTGGAGTCCATTGATTTTGAAAAAATACGCTTTGTGGGATACGCCTTCCAGATCGAAATGAAGTTTCGGACTTGGCAAAAAGGCTTTCATCTTGCCGAAGTCCCCGTCATCTTCACAGACCGGAAATTGGGCCAAAGTAAAATGTCTTCTGGGATTATTCGGGAGGCCGTCTTTGGGGTAATTTTGCTGAAGATTACGAGCATATTCCGCAAATGACTTCCATACCCCCACGCTATCTCATCAAGAACGCCCGGCTCATCAATGAAGGCCGAATCGAAGAAGGTGAAATCCTCCTTGAAAATGGGCGCATTAAGCGCATGGATCGCACCCTCACACCTAAAGATCTGCATGTCCAAGTTATCGACGCCGCTGGATGCTATGTTATTCCGGGCGTCATCGATTCACAGGTGCATTTCCGCGAGCCCGGACTGACGCACAAAGGGGACATCGCCAGTGAATCCCGCGCGGCGATTTCCGGAGGGATCACCAGCTATGTGGAACAGCCCAATACCGTTCCGCAAGCCACGACCGTCGAAGAGTTAGAAAAGAAATACAGCCGGGCCGCAGAGGTTTCTTGGGCCAACTACAGTTTTAACATGGGTGCCACCAACGACAACTTGGAGGAACTCAAGAAGATCTCCAAGCGGGATGTCGCCGGGATCAAAATCTTCATGGGCTCTTCCACGGGGAATATGCTGGTGGACAATCCCGAAACCTTGGAGCGCATTTTCCGGGAAGTGGACCACCAACTCATTGCGCACTGCGAGGACGAAGCCACGATTCAAGCCAATTTGGAGCGCTTCATTGCGGAAAAAGGACGCGAAAACCTCACCGCCGCCGACCACCCCTACATCCGTTCTGCCGAGGGCTGTTATGTTAGTTCCTCCGCCGCCATTGGGATGGCGCGCAAAACGGGAGCTCGCTTCCACCTCTACCACGTTTCGACGGCGATGGAGCTGGACCTCCTTGATGGAGACATTCCATTGAGCGAAAAGAAAATCACGGCCGAAGCCTGCGTCCACCACCTATGGTTCTCCGAAGAGGATTATGCGGAAAAAGGCAACCTCATCAAATGGAATCCGGCGGTCAAAACCAAAGCCGACCGCAATGCTTTGCGCGAAGCCCTACTCAACGGAAAAATTGACGTCGTCTCGACCGACCACGCCCCCCACACCTTGGAAGAAAAAATGCGGCCCTACGCCGATGCGCCATCGGGAGGCCCGCTGGTCCAAAATAGCTTGTCCGCCATGCTGGAACTGGCCCGCCGCAACGATATCGACTTTGCGCGCATTGTTCAGCTGATGTGCCACAACCAGGCCGACCTCTTTGGAATCGAGGAGCGCGGCTATTTGCGCGAAGGCTACCATGCAGATGTAGTCATTGTGGATCCTTCCCGCCCATGGAACGTGACTTCCGACAACATTCTCAGTAAATGTGGGTGGTCTCCCTTCGAAGGGCGCACCTTCGCGGCACGGGTGACCCACACCTTTGTCAATGGCCACTTAGTATACAAACAAGGAAAAATTCGAGGCGAGGCCGGCGGGCAGCGCTTGCTCTTCCAACGCCCATGAAGCCTGTCCTCCTCCTTTGCGCCCTGTTGAGCTTGACCGCGTGTTCATTCATGGGGTCAGAGGAAGCCGTCAACCCCATGGAGGCCCCAAAGGACTTACTCCCCGAAGAGGCCTTTGTGCGCTTGATGTATGAAATGAATTTGATTGAGGGCGCCCGAACGGGAAACACGCTTCTCGGAGACTCCCTTCCTTTAGGGCCATATTTCGAGACGCTCTACCGCGACTTTGACGTGACGGCCGAACAGGTACAGCGAAGCTTTGCCTACTACCATGGCGATCCCGAGTGCATGGCGCGCTACTACCAATGGATTATCGACAGCTTGCGGGCGGATGTCCAAATTCTCAGCACCCCGACCTCGGTCTCTGACGATGAGTGAGGCTTTCCCTTTCATCTCGCCCACCTTTGAGGAGGTGGCGCTTCGGCTCTTTCGATTTCAAGCGCAGCACAACCCTGTCTATGGGACATGGCTGCAACACCTAGGGGTCGATCTCGCGCGGCAAGAGGCCGTTCAGTCCCTGCACGACATTCCCTTCTTGCCGATTGAAACGTTTAAAACGCATGCGGTCAAGACGGGGCAGTTCGATGCAGAGGTTATCTACACCTCTAGCGGCACCGCGGGCCAGGCGACGTCTAAGCACCACGTGGCCTCCACCGATGCCTATCTGCGCAACGCGCAAGCCTGCTTTGAGCATTTTTATGGCCCGGTCGATCAATACGCCTGGCTTTGTTTGCTTCCCAGCTACATGGAGCGCGAAGGATCCTCCCTTATCGCCATGGCCGAACACTTTGTGAAGCAGTCCCCCGCCGAGGAATCGGGCTTCTTCCTGAAGGGATTGGACGAGTTGCGCTACCGCCTGGAAACCCTGGAACTCAACGGCGTTCCCACCGTCATCCTGGGCGTGACCTTCGCCTTGCTCGACTGGGCGGAAAGCTTGGAAAAACCGCTGTCCCTGAAATCTACCCTCATCATGGAAACAGGCGGCATGAAGGGCCGACGCGTGGAGCCCGTGCGCGAAGCCGTGCACGCGCAGCTGCAGCAAGCATTCGGTGTGGACCGCATCCACTCCGAATACGGCATGACCGAAGGGATGTCGCAAGCCTACAGCTTTGGCGAGGGACGCTTCATCCCCCCACCCCAAATGCGCGTCCTGCCCCGAAGTCCCGAGAACCCCCTCGAGTGGGCAGGCCTCGAGTCGCATGCCGCACTAAACATCGTCGATTTGGCCAACGCCGACTCCTGCGCCTTCTTGGCTACGGCGGATCTTGGCAAGGTCTTTGAAAATGGTTCTTTTGAAGTGCTAGGCCGTCTGGAAGGTTCCGACCTCCGCGGCTGCTCTTTGTTGACCGTTTAACCTCAAAGACCCGACTATGCGCGCATTGATTGCTACCTTGCTATTGCTTGGCGCAAGCCTTCAGGCTTCTGCCGACCACCACCCTCATCGCCCCTATGCTCATCGACGTCCCTATGGAAACGCATACAATGCACAGCCCCGTCCCTACTATCCGCAACCCGCGATCATTGTGGTGGATGGCCACCCTTATTCTTCTCGCGTCACCCTTGTCCGCCCAGTGGGTCAACGCATGGACCAACATTACCGTGGACAAAGAGCCCGCGTTCACGTTGTCCGACAGCACCGCCGTGCACGCCGTTCGTGCCGCTGACGGTGGCTACGACATTACGAAGCGCGTTTGGGTCGAAAAGGGCGCCGTAAGTGACGGCGAGATAGCCGCGGAAACCCCCTTGTACAACGCGAAAGGCCAAGCCATCGGCCAAACCCAAAAGGCCCTCCTCTTGGATGAGCCCGGCATCCCCTCGGACCGCCGTATGGCCAAGAAATACGTAACGGGCCTCATCCATGGCCATGTGCGCTCCTCCGCCTTTATCAGCAATTCCTGGCCCGAGCGCTCCCTGGTGGAATTCCTCACGGAAAAGCGAACCGGCCCCTTCTGGGACGCCTTTTCGGGCTACCTCCAGAACTTTGGATTTGAAGAGCTCAAGCCCCTTCCCGGTGAATTGGACGATGCGGGACTCAATGCCTGGGTGCTCCGCTATCAGGACGCCAAGAACCTAGACGAACAGCGCTTCCGGATCATTATTTTCACCCGCGGCGAAGTGGGCATTCAGTGCATCCTCACCGACGCCGAAGTGCTGGAAATTCCCAAACTCAAGCTGCACGAAGACAAGGTCTACGGCCAATTGCACCACCTGGCCAAGCCTACCACCGCGCAGTCCACGGGCTACGAATACGCGGCCTACGCCTGCATTCCGCTCGAAAGTGAGTAAGCAGCTCTTTATGGTGGCCGTGGTCGTGCCGGACTACGACGAAGCCATCGCCCACTACACGCAGGCATGGGGTTTTGAGCTCTTGGAAGACAGCGTCCGAACCCCGGAAAAACGCTGGGTCCGCGTCGCTCCCCCAGGAAGCCCCTGCGCCCTGCTTCTCGCCAAAGCCGCCACCCCCGCCCAAGAAGCCGCCATTGGGCAGCAGACCGGAGGGCGCGTCTTTCTCTTTATG
>DNWN01000052.1:7124-9238 GCA_003507115.1 Cryomorphaceae bacterium
CGCTACGGCAACCGCTGGGATTTGATTCAGCCGCTCAGCTGAGCACGACCAACGCGTAGTTCTTCTTGCCCTTCTGAACGAGTAAGTACCCCCCGCCAATCACATCGTCCAAGGTGACCGTGTAGTCGCCCTCCACTTTATTTTTGTTCAGCGATACGCCGCCCGCCGCCAGGAGCTTTTTGGCCTCCCCGCGGGATGCAAACAGGGCCGTATCGGCACAGGCTACGTCCAAAATGGGCAGACCTGCCGCCAAGGCGTCTTTGGATACCGTCATTTGTGGAACGCCTTCAAATACATCCAAGAGCGTGCGCGCATCCAAGGCTTTGAGGTCCTTGGCAGTGGATTGGCCAAAGAGGATTTGGCTCGCTTGCAGGGCTTTTTCCAGCTCCTCTTCGGAGTGAACGCGCGCGGTAATGTCCGCCGCGAGGGCCTTTTGGATAATGCGTAGGTGCGGGGCCTGGGTGTGCTCGGCCTCCAGGGCCTCAATTTCTTCGCGGCTCTTGGTGGTGAAAATGCGGATGTAGTTTCCGGCATCTTCGTCCGCTGCATTGAGCCAAAACTGGTAGAATTGGTAGGGGCTAGTGCGGTGGGGATCGAGCCACACGTTGCCGCCCTCCGTCTTGCCAAACTTGGTGCCGTCCGCCTTCTTGATCAGGGGCGTCGTAAGGGCAAAGGCCTCGCCGCCACCCATTCGGCGAATGAGTTCCGTACCGGTCGTGATATTGCCCCACTGGTCGCTACCCCCCATTTGCAAACGGATGCCTTCTTCCTTCCAGAGGTGGTAAAAGTCGTAGCCTTGGATGAGCTGGTAGCTGAATTCGGTATAGCTGATGCCGCTTTCTTGGCGACTCTTCACCGAATCCTTTGCCAGCATGTAGTTGACGGTGATGTGCTTGCCCACGTCCCGAATGAAGTCCAAAAAGCCGATGTTTTTGAACCAATCGTAGTTGTTGATAATTCTAGCTCCCTTGGGGCCGTCAAAGTCGAGGAACTTCATGAGCTGGGCCTTTTGGCCCGCCAGGTTCTTCTCCATCGTCTCCGCATCCAGCAATGGACGTTCGGCCGACTTGAAGGAGGGATCGCCCACCATGCCGGTCGCTCCGCCTACCAAAGCGTAGGGCTGGTGGCCCGCACGCTGGAAGTGCACGAGCATCATGACTTGCACCAAGTTGCCGACACCCAATGAATCGGCCGTGGGGTCAAAACCGATATAGGCCTTTTGAGGGCCGGAGGCTAAAAACTCTTCGGTGCCCGGCATGCTGTCGTGCAGCATTCGGCGCCAACGCAATTCTTCAACAAAGGAGGGACTCATACTACAAAGGTATAGCAGGGGCTCGAGGGAGGCCGTACCTTTAAAACATGATTGTCGTCACGGGTGCTTCGGGAATGCTGGGATCGCACATTGTACTTGCCGCGGCCTTGGCGCAGAAGCCCGTTTGCGGCCTGTATCGCAGCGCCTCGGCGTTGAATTCAGTCCAAATGAGTTGGGCCGCCCAAGGCCATGCCGAGGTCTTTGACCAGGTCATCTGGCGCCAAGTGGATTTGCTCGACGCCCTAGACACCGCTGAAGCCTTGGACGGGGCGACCCAAGTGGTCCACGCGGCGGCCATCGTCTCCTTTCGCAAGAAGGATGCGGCTTATATGCTTCGCGCCAATCCCCAAATGAGTGAAAACCTGTGGCTCGCCGCCTTGGATCAGGGGGTGCGCTTTGGCCTGCATATCAGCAGTATCGCAACACTGAGTGTGGACCTGAGGGAACCGGTCGTCACCGAAGCCAATGAAAGTAAGCGCGACACCTTGTCGGCCTATGGTAAATCCAAGCTAGATGCCGAACTGGTGGCATGGCGTTACCATGAGGAAGGTCTTCCCCTAGCTGTTTTCCATCCAAGCGTCATCTTGGGCCCACCCGCCTGGCCAGACGGGAGCTCCCTCTTCCCCAAAACGATTTCTCGCGGCTTGCCTCTCGTTTCTCCGGGAGCTACGGGCTGGGTAGATGTCCGCGACGTCGCAGAGTCCGCGCTCAAAGCCCTCGAACTACCCCCGGTAGGGGAGCGCTTCATCCTCAACGGGGCCAATGCCTCGTTCAAATCCGTCTTTAGTTTGCTGGCCGCCGG
>DNWN01000052.1:9352-13995 GCA_003507115.1 Cryomorphaceae bacterium
CCCAAATGCACCATGCCCTCCACCCCTAATCTTCCCTGGACGTATTTTCCGCAATGGCTGGATGACGGCCGCGCCGAACATCTCATGCGCACGGGGTGGGAGGATTGGCCCTGGGAACAAGGTACCGTGAGCCTCTTTGGGCGCCTACATTTGGAGCCGCGGAGGAGTTTTTTTCAGGCGGACGTGGGCTGCGATTACCGCTATGCCGGTCGCACCCTCCGAGGTCAGGGTTGGCATCCCGATTTGGCCCAACTGCGTTCGGAAATTGAGACGGAACTCGGAACGCCCTTCAATTCCGTTCTCGTCAATGCCTACCGAAATGGGCGCGACTACATGGGCTATCACCAAGACAATGAACCGGAGCTTGGTCCCCATCCCCATGTGGCCAGCCTGAGTCTTGGGGCCTCGCGAGACTTTATTTTGCGATCCAAAGACGCCTCCAAAAAGCGCTTCACCCTGGCCTTGCACTCGGGCGACTTGCTTTGGATGCAGCCGCCTTGCCAGCATATGTTTGAGCATGCCTTGCCCATGCGCTTGCGCGTAGATTCGCCCCGAATCAACCTCACTTTTAGGCAGATAGTCCCCGTTTTGCTTTGATAAGCCTGGTAATCGTTTGAAAGAACGATATTTACAGGTCCATGCCCTTGCTTCGAAATTATCCATACTTTCTGGCCCTTTTCGGTTTGACTCTTGCCTGTCAATCCCCGGAGGAGCCCTCGGTTGAGCCGGAGGAAAATCGATTTGAGTGGACTGATCCGTCCTTTGCCGTCGCATATCCGGGTCCCTACACGGACGTTGATAGTGCCCTCATTCAATTGGCTAGCCGAGCCATCGCTTCTCTCTCTGAAGGCCATCCGGATAATATCCCCTTTCCGCTGAGTGATAGTGTGAAAGTTAGTATGGTCAATTGGCCCATTTCTGTGCTAGATCCTCAAGAATTTCAAACCTTCTTTACAACATGGCATGGACAGTATGCCGGTGTTCGATATGAGGCATTCAATGTCCGGGCGGCCTACAACGAAGTATACCAAACCCACGTTTTTCTTTGTTTTGGTCGTTGGCAATTCCAATCGGAATCCGGAGATTTTGAAGATCGATATTCGACCATCCTCTTATCCACGGACAACTCCGGATCCTTAACCGCCGTGACGGAGTGGGCTATGTGCTGGCCCCAAAATTCACCTTTGATTTTTCAAGCAAACGCAGATCCATCTCATTTTCATTACTTCTGTGATTCCAAAATAGGGTCCATGGAAGCTGCAGTCCGGGCGGTTTCTAACGCTCAGGCACTCTTCGCTCAGGACACCCATCTTTTGAAGACTTACCTCGCTGACAGCGTGCAATTCACCTCCTCTTGCGGCCTGAATACCATGTGGTCTCGTGAGCAATTAGCCTCCAGTGTACAATCCAATGCACCCTTCATTGGCGTCGATCCCATATCCGTCATCCCTTTCTACCAAGAACGCCAGGAAAACCATGTGGTGCTGGTCTTCGATTATGAGAGTTTTATTGAAGACGGGCGTCTCAAGCGGTATTCCTACCTCCGTATGTTTATCCTCGACCGCCAACTTAAAATCATCAACATTCTGATCCAGCGTCGTCTCGTCCCCAATGCGGTCAATTGGGATTGGCAGGACGCCCGGAGGAGCTGAGATTAGATGTGGGCCACCATGTCGTCGACCATGGCGTCCAGGCTGTAGCGCGGCGCCCAGCCCCAATCGGCACGTGCTTGGGTATCGTCCATGCGTTGGGGCCAGCTCGCAGCAATGGCTTGCCGAAAATCAGGCGCATAGGTCATGGCTAGGTTCGGGTAATGCCGGCGCATGGAATCTGCCAATTCCGACGGCGTAAAGTCCACCCCCGAAACATTGTAGCTGGTCCGCACTTTGACTGATTCCGTCGGCGCGTGCATCAGCATCAGCGTCGCGCGAATGGCGTCCTCCATATGCATCATGGGCAAACGGGTATCGGCAGCTAAAAAGCTCGTGTACGCATTCTCGCGACGGGCGGCATGAAAAATATCGATGGCATAGTCCGTGGTCCCACCACCCGGCAGGGTCTTCCAGGAGATTAATCCGGGGTAGCGCAAACTCCGCACGTCCACCCCGAATTTCTCGTGGTAATATTGGCACCAGAGCTCTCCCGCCAGTTTGGAGATGCCGTACACCGTGGTGGGGTCCATCGGGCTGTACTGCGGGGTGTCCAGCGCCGGGGTGTTGGGTCCAAATGCGGCAATGGAACTCGGCCAAAAAACACGCTTAAGCAGCCCCTCTTTGGCGAGGTTCAGTACATGAAAAAGGGTTGTCATATTGAGGTCCCAAGCTTTCTCGGGCATCTTTTCCCCCGTGGCGCTTAACATCGCGACCAGGTGGTAGACTTGGGTAATGTCGTGCTCGACCACCAGGGCACGCAAGGCTTCGCCATCCATCGCATTGAGGGCAAAGCACGGAGCTTCGAGCTTTTCCGGATGGAGATCCGTAGCCACCACGTTTTCATGGCCTAACTCGGCACGCAATGCGGCCACTAACTCGGTTCCAATCTGCCCAGCTGCGCCAAGCACCAATGCCTTCTCCATAGCGCAAATGTATCGACCAAGTCCCTGTCAAAAATCCATCGTGCGTCAGAACCTATGCGCATCCTAGTGACATGTCCGCAAGGAAGGGTGGGTAACTTACCTTTGTTCTATGCCTCCTAAGACGCCAAAACCCGTTCTGTACAACAAGTACGATCGCGATACGCTCGTAAAGCGTTTGGCGGAGGAGTCCTTTGCGCGCCGGACGGTTTCCTTCTACCGCTATGTGCACCTTGAAGACCCGCAAGCTGTTCGGGATCAGCTCTTTCTGCAATGGGATGCCCGCCAATGCTTTGGCCGAATTTATGTGGCCACCGAAGGCATCAACGCGCAGATGAGCGTACCCGAGCACCATTGGGAGGCCTTTGTCCAAGAACTCTCTGCCTGGGAGGCCTTCCGGGATGTCCCCTTCAAGATCGCCGTGGAAGACGACGGCAAGTCCTTCTTTAAACTCACCGTCAAGGTTCGGGCCCAAATTGTCGCGGATGGTTTGACCATGGACGACTATGACGTCACCAACGTGGGCCGCCACTTGAATGCTGCCGAATGGAATGCCCTGATGGAGTCGGGGGAGGCTCTTGTCGTGGACATGCGTAACCACTACGAATCGGAAATTGGGCATTTTGAAGGCGCCCTTTTGCCTCAAGCCGAGACGTTCCGAGAAGAATTGCCCGAGGTTCTCCAAATGCTCGAGGGACACGAAGACAAGCCGGTACTCCTCTATTGCACGGGGGGGATTCGCTGCGAAAAGACCTCGGCCTACCTCAAGCATCATGGCTTTCAGAATGTCAACCAGTTGCACGGAGGCATCATCGACTATGCACGCCAAATCCAAGAGGCCCAGCTCCCCAATAGGTTTAAGGGCAAAAACTTTGTCTTTGACGAGCGCTTGGGAGAACATATTTCTGACGATGTGATTGCCCACTGCCACCAATGTGGGGAGCCTGCGGATATACATGTAAATTGTGCCAACAAAGCCTGCAATCTCTTGTTTATTCAATGTTCGGCCTGTCAAACGGTCCACGAAGGCACGTGTAGCCCCGAATGTCAAGCCATTATTCACCTACCGGAAGACGAACAAGCCAAAATCCGCAAAGAACACGCCGCCCAAACCCGGGCTAAGCGTTTTCACCGCGCCAAAACCTAACAGCTATGGCCTACTACCATCAACTCGGCTCCGTGCCTCCCAAGCGCCACACCATCCACGAAAAACCCGAGGGAGGGCTCTACTACGAACAGCTCTTCGGAACGGAAGGGTTCCACGGTGTGAGCTCTTTGCTCTACCATACCCATCGCCCGACCATGGTGAGTCACATTGGCGCGTCCCAGGACTTGCGCCCCACCGCGGCCGTGGAGCGGAACATCCATTCACGCATGCTGCAGGGATTTCAGGCCCTTCCCGCCGATGACTTTCTGGAGGCCCGTACCGCCGTGCTCTTTAACTCAGATGTCCAAATAGACGTCGCCGCCCCGCGCAAAGGGATTCAGGACTATTTCTACAAGAATGCCGACAGCGATGAACTCCTCTTCATTCACCAAGGAAGTGGGGTGATGCGGTCGATGTTTGGCGAGCTTCGCTTTGAGTATGCGGACTACATTGTGATTCCCCGTGGCACCATCTACCAACTGACGTTTGATGGGCCCGACAACCGAGTGCTCGTAGTCGAGAGCCATTCGCCCGTGATTACCCCCAAGCGCTACCGAAACGAATTTGGCCAAATGCTCGAGCATAGCCCCTTTTGTGAACGGGATTTCCGCCTTCCCACCCTCGTAGCGCCCATCGATGCGCGCGGAGAATTTGTGATAAAAATTAAAAAGCAAGGGGTCTTGCACCACGTTACCTACAGTAGCCATCCTTTTGACGTGGTGGGCTGGGACGGCTATTGCTACCCCTATATTTTCTCGGCCCTCAACTTTGAGCCCATTACAGGTCGAGTGCATCAGCCGCCGCCCGTGCACCAAACGTTTGAAGCGCACAACTTCGTCGTTTGCACCTTCGCCCCGCGCATGTACGACTACCATCCCAAATCCATTCCCGCCCCCTACAACCACAGCAACATCGACTCCGATG
>DNWN01000053.1 GCA_003507115.1 Cryomorphaceae bacterium
TTCAAATGGCCATGCTCGAGCCGACGCTCGCCATCTTGGACGAAACGGACTCTGGCCTGGATATTGACGCCTTGCGCATTGTCGCCAACGGAGTGAATGCCTTGCGCTCTCCCAAGAATACCTTCATGGTCATCACCCACTACCAGCGCCTACTCGATTACATTGTGCCGGATTATGTGCATGTCTTGTTCAAAGGGAAAATTGTGAAATCGGGGGATAAATCCTTGGCGCACGACCTCGAAGAACGTGGGTACGATTGGATCAAAAAAGAGCAGGAATGAAGGAGCGCCTTGCTGCCTCATATTGGCTCCACGAATCTCAGTATGCTGCCCTGTCTTCCGCGACGGTGACGGAGCGTCGCCGCGTCGCCATGGAGCGATTTGAGGCGGAAGGCTTTCCCACGGTGCGCCACGAGGACTGGAAGTATACGCCCCTTAAAAAAATCTTAAAGGAGGACTACGCCTTGTCGTCGCCTTTTAGCGCGCAAGATGATGCCGAACCCATTGAATTCAAAGACATCAAGCGCTACCTGGTCAACGACATCGATTGCTACCGGGTCGTCTTTATTAACGGCCGGTACTCGTCATGGTTGTCGGAAACAACCCACCAAGGCTTTGATGTCTGCACCTTAGGCAGCGCCTGGAAGAAATACAAGGATCAGGTGGAGCCACATTTTGGCCGCTTGACGGAAAGCCTCGGCGCCACCGTGCAATTGAACACCGCCCTTGCGTGGGATGGCCTCTATGTTCGCGTGCCAGACCATGTTACGCTGGACAAGCCCATTCAGGCGCTCTACTTTACGACCGGGGACCAACCCATTTTCACCCAGACACGCAGTTTAATTGTTTTGGGCGAAGGGGCGAAGGCCGAGATCATCGAACGCCACCAATCCCTCACTACCTCCGCAAGCTGGACCAACGCCGTGGATGAGGTCTTCATGGGAGCGCAGTCCCACCTTCATTGGGTAAAGCTGCAGCACGATGAAGCTTCTGCAGCGCTCACGCAGCACAGCGTGATTGAGCAAAAGCGCGACAGCCACGCCACCGTGCATACCATTAGCACGGATGGCAAGTTTCTGCGCAATAACCTGGACTTCAAATTGATTGAACCGGGGGCGGAAGCCCGCATGTTTGGTCTCTCGCTGGCCGACGGTCAGCAGCTGGTGGACCACCATACGCGCGTGGACCACTTGGCCCCCCACTGCACGAGCCGCGAGAATTACAAAGGCATTTTTGACGGCCAGTCCAATGGCGTTTTCAATGGGCAGATCCATGTACACGTAGACGCGCAGAAGACCCTCGCCTTCCAGGAAAACGATAACCTGATCCTCAGTGAAAAGGCAAGTATCGACACGAAACCTCAGCTCGAGATTTTTGCCGATGATGTCAAGTGCTCGCACGGATGTACCGTGGGACAATTGGACGAAGACGCCCTGTTTTACCTGCGTGCCCGAGGCATTCAGCGCAAAGAAGCACAAGCTTTGTTGATGCTAGCCTTTGCCCACGATGCCGTGACGGACATCCAACACCCGAGTCTTCAGGCCAAGCTGCATCGGTTGATTGGGAAGAAACTCGGGGTGGACATGACGGCAGTCATTTAATCATTTCTTCAAACCCGTCGCGGGTTAGGCGCAGCGGATTGGGTATCTTCGTTCCTCTATAAAATTGCGCCGTATGAATCTCTCCTTTAAGCATCTGAACAACCTCGGAGGTTGGTTCACGTTTGGGATTGCCCTGTTCACCTATGTTTCCACCCTGGAACCGACTGTAAGTTTCTGGGATTGTGGAGAATACATTGCCACATCTGTCAAGCTTCAAGTGGGCCACCCCCCCGGTGCCCCGGTCTTCCAGTTGATTGCAAACGTCTTGTCCCAGTTGGCTTTGGGAGATGTGGAGCGCCAAGCCTTTTACGTCAACTTGGCTTCCGGCCTGTCGAGTGCCTTCACCATTCCCTTCCTTTTCTGGACGATTGTGGCCTTTGGCCGCAAGCTTTTCTCGGTGGAAACGCTGAGTCGCGGGCAGGAAATCGTACTCTTGGGCGCGGGCGCCGTGGGTGCTTTGGCCTTCACGTTTAGCGATTCGTTTTGGTTTTCGGCCGTGGAAGGGGAGGTCTATGCCATGTCTTCGTGCTTTACGGCCATCGCATTCTGGGCGGTCCTCAAGTGGGAAGCCGCGGTAGACGAAGACCCCTATGCCAACCGCTGGTTACTCCTAATTGCGTACCTCACAGGTCTATCTGTGGGTATCCACATCTTGGTCTTCTTGACCATCCCTTCCGTGGTGATGATCTACTTCTACAAGAAGTTCCCCAACGTGACCTGGAAGTCTTGGGTCGCGGCAAACGCCGCTTCCATCGGAGTCCTGGCACTTGTCTTTGCCATCTTGATCCCCTTTATCTTGTCCCTCTTTGGCTGGCTGGAAATTACCGCTGTCAACAGCATCGGGTTGCCCAAGAACTCCGGATCTCTCTTCGCCCTCCTTCTCATCGTGGGGGGAGTCTACTACGGTGTTTATTGGGCGCGCAAAAATAGCCGGCCCCTCGTGGAGCAAGGCATTTTGGCTGTAGTCTTCCTCTTGATTGGATATTCCAGCTTTGTCGTCTTGGCTATTCGCTCCAACGCCAACACCCCCATTGACGAGAACAACCCCGAGGACGCCATGTCCCTGTTGTCCTACTACAAGCGGGATCAATACGGAGATTGGCCAGTCCTCTATGGCCAAAGCTTCAACAGTCAACTGGACAATTCTCAACCCTATGAGGATGGAAGCCCCGCCTACCAATACAGCGAGGAGTCGGGCACCTACGAAGTCACCAATGACGGCAAGGCGTCCAAGCCTAACTATGCGAAGAGCGACGTTGGATTCTTCCCCCGTATGTGGAGCGATCAGGCAGATCACGTGGAGAACTACCAAAAGCTAATGGGTGTCAAGCCCACCGATAAGCTGAAGTTTAGCGATCACTTCAAGTTTTTCATGGACTACCAGGTAGGCCAAATGTGGTTTCGCTACTTCATGTGGAACTTCGCCGGCCGACAAAATGACGACCAAAACCGCTATGAACTCACCAAGGGGAATTGGCTTACGGGAATCACCTTCTTGGACGAGATGCGTCTCGGCCCACAGGACAATCTGCCTGCACACTTTGCGAACAACCCCTCGCGGAACGTCTACTACGCCTTGCCGCTCTTGCTGGGCTTGTTGGGCCTCGTTTACCAAGTTCAAAAAGACCAACGCAATGCCTGGGTCGTCACCCTTCTCTTCCTGTTTACAGGATTGGCGATTGTGGTCTACACCAACCACAAACCCTTTGAGCCCCGTGAACGCGACTATGCTTTCGTGGGTTCGTTCTATGTGTTTGCCATTTGGATCGGACTGGGCGTGATCGCCCTGTATGAATGGATGGGCAAGTACCGCAGTACCGTCACGGCGAGCGCTTTGACCATTTTGGCCCTGGGTGTGCCCACGCTCATGGCGGCCGAAAACTGGGATGACCACGACCGCAGTGACCGCTACACCGCCCGGGAAATTGCCAAAATGTACTTGGATAGCTGCGCTCCCAATGCCATCTTGTTCACCAACGGCGACAACGACACCTTCCCCTTGTGGTACGTGCAAGAGGTCGAAGGCTACCGAACGGATGTCCGAATCGTGAACCTCTCACTGCTCAATACGGACTGGTATATCGACATGATGAAGCGCACCTTCTACCTAGGAGATCCCGTACCCATCACGCTGGAAAAGAAGGACTACGTTCAGGGAACCCGCGATGTCCTCTACTTCCAAGACATGAATCTCCAAGGCCGTTGGTACGCCCAGGACTTCATCAACTATGCCTTGCGCAATGACGATGCCGTCTTCTTTACGGCCTTCCCCAACACGAAGAGCCCTAAGAAATTGCAGTACTTCCCCATGAAGAAATTCCGTGTCCCTGTCGATAAGACTGCGGTCATGGCGAACAAGGTGGTGCCCGCAGCGGACAGCAACCGCGTCGTGGACTTCATCGATTGGGATTGGAACGGGAATGTGATTGCCAAGCGCGATTTGGTTTTGATTGACCTGATTGCCAACAACGATTGGAGCCGGCCTATCTATTTCTCCACCACCGTGGGAAGCAGCGCAAGTTCGTTCTTTTGGCTGCAGAAGTTCTTTCGTTTAGAAGGATTGGCCTACCGTTTTGTGCCCGTCATGACCGAAACGTCGGGCAATGCCTACGACTTTGGTTCCGTCGATGCAGACAAGATGTATGCCATGATGTACAACCCGGACAATGACCCCGGGAAATTCAACTTTGGCAACATGGAAAAGCCGGGGGTCTTCTTGGATGAAACCGTGCGCCGCTCCACCTTTAACCTACGCATCAACTACGGCCGTCTCGGAGCCGAATTGGCGCGCCGCGGGGAAAAGGAAAAAGCCGTTCAAGTCTTGGAATACGCCATGTCCAAAATGCCGGTTGAAAAGCTCGGCTACGATTATTTCATGCTCAGCATGGTGGAAGGCTTCTACATCTCCGGCGCCCAGACGCAAGCCCAGGCCCTCGTGGAAGGGTTTGCTGCGAGTCTCGACGAAGAACTGCGTTACTACGCCCAATTCCGAGGCGCGGACAAGCGAGCGATTACCAATGAGATTCAAACGAGCCTCCAATTCTATCAGATGCTCGTCCGCATGGTGATGCAGTATGAATACGACAACAAGCCCATGACGCAAGAAGAGTACAACCAAGTTGAACTCATCAAGCGCTACGAGGCCGCCGCTCAGCTGGTAGGCTAATCCTATCCCGTCTAGAACGACCAAGGGCGCCCCATCGGGGCGCCCTTGGTATTTACGGCTCACGGGGCGAGCTTACAAGGTGCCGCGTCGTTCTTGTTCGCGCTCGATGGCTTCGAAGAGAGCCTTGAAATTCCCCTTTCCAAAGGACTTGGCGCCTTTGCGTTGGATGATTTCAAAGAAAACCGTGGGACGATCCATCAAGGGCTTGGTAAAGAGCTGAAGCAGATAGCCCTCCTCGTCGCGGTCAATCAGAATGCCCAATTTACTCAAGGGGCTCAGGTCCTCGTCAATCTTCCCCACGCGGTCAAGGACATCGTCATAGTAGCTCTTGGGAACTTCTAAAAACTGAACCCCGCGAGAACGCAGTTCGGTGACCGTGTAGATGATGTCGTCGGTGGCCATGGCGAGGTGTTGAATTCCTGGACCATTGTAGAAGTCGATGTACTCTTCGATCTGGGACTTCTTGCGGCCCTCTGCCGGTTCGTTAATGGGGAATTTGATGCGGCCATTGCCATTGGTCATCACCTTGGACATCAAGGCGGTGTATTCCGTGGAAATATCCTTGTCGTCAAAAGACACCAGTTGCGCGAAGCCCATGATGTGCTTGTAGTAATTGACCCACGTATCCATTTCGTTCCAGCCCACGTTTCCGACCATGTGATCGATGAACTTAAGCCCCGTCGGCGCAGGGTGGTAGCCGGTGTCCAAAGCGATGTAACCAGGCATAAAGACGCCCTGATAGCCATGACGCTCCACAAAGACGTGGACCGTGTCCCCATAGGCCTTGATGCCACTGAGGGTGACTTCCCCGTGGGCGTCTTGGAGGGTGTAGGGGGCAAAAGCCGATTCGGCCCCACGTGCCGTCGTGGTCTCCCAGCTTTTGGTGGCGTCATCCACCCAAATCGCCACATTCTTCACGCCATCTCCGTGCTGGACGAGGTGTGCATTGATGGGGCTATCCGCGGTCAGCGGGGAGGTGAGGACCAAAATTATCTTGTCCTGCTTCAGGGCATAGGACGTGCGGTCTTTTGCTCCGGTCTCTAATCCTGCGTAGGCGTAGTCTTGGAAGCCGAACGCCGTCTTGAAGAAGTGGGCGGACTGCTTGGCGTTTCCGACGTAGAATTCGACGTGGTCTGTGCCGTTAAGGGGGAGGAAGTCCTCAGCTTCCGGGTTTTCAATCGGAAGTTTAAGCGAGGTCGAGTCCGTTTGCATGTCTTAGGGTATGTAGGGTTATTCGTTCCAGGAGTTCCAGTAGTCGTTCAATTCCATGTCCAAGGCGGCTTGGGTGACTTGCAAGGGGCGGAAGGTATCCACCATCACGGCGAGCTCGGCGGTTTCTTTTTGGCCAATGCTGCGCTCGTAGGCACCGGGGTGAGGCCCGTGGGGAATGCCTCCGGGGTGCAGGCTGATAAAGCCTTTTTCCACATGGTTGCGGGACATGAAGTCGCCATCCACATAGTA
>DNWN01000007.1:0-12454 GCA_003507115.1 Cryomorphaceae bacterium
CGTGCAGGGAGCCCCTCGGTTTCACGAAGTGGCCAAGCGCATCGTCCAAATGACCGAAGGCGCCATCTTCGTCGCCCACAATGCCCCGTTTGACTACCGCGTCCTTCGGGAGGAATTTGCACGACTTGGCTACAGCTATGACCGGCCCGTGTTGGACACGATTCCCTTGGCCCAAAAGTTTATTCCCGACTTGCCCGCCTACGGCCTCGCCACCTTATGCGAAGAGTTGGGAATCACCAATGCCAAGCGCCACCGGGCGGATGGAGATGCCCGCGCGACGGTAAAACTCCTCGAAATTCTACTCGAGAAGGATCGGGAGAAATACATCGAAGGGGTCTACCTCAAACAACCCGCTGCCACAGGCCGTCACCCATTTTCAAAGCAAATTGAACCCTTGGTCAAAACCACGGGGGTGTACTACCTCTTTAACGAAGAAGGCGAAGTCATCTACTTGGGAAAGAGCGATCAGCTGCGCGTGCGCATTGACCGGCATTTTTTATCCACGAACGACAAAGCCCTAGCACTCCAAACCGAGGTGCGCTCCCTCCGGGTGGAAGAAACGGGGAGTTTGCTTTTGGCCGAAATCATGGAGCACCTCGCCCTGAAGAAATTACGCCCCAAGTACAACAGCCCAAAGGACAAGTACAACTTGCGCATGGGGCTATTCTTAGTACCGGGAGATCGAGGACCGCTTTGGGATATTCGCGGTATTCGCCGGGACCAACCCGCGCTACAGGTGGCCGATGCCGTCGCCGGGAGCCGCCTTCTTGCCCGCTGGGCCCTTCGCGCAGGTATTCGCCCTTCAGACTTGGCCCTCCCCAAACATGAAAACGCCATCGTAAAGGCCTTGCGTGCATTGGACTTTGAAGGACAAAGCGTGGAACAGCTCGGGGGAAGCCTTCCCGCTACCTGGACCGAGGCAGAACTCGCCCAGGTGATCTGGCCACGCGAACGCATGATCCTGCTTGACAAGGGCCGAAAATCCGGGATGCATACCGTGTTTTTGGTGGAAGGGCATGCCTGCCTGGGTTACACCACGGCCGAATTGGCCTCGGAAACCCGCGATTTCACCTTGCTCAAGAAGAAATTGACACGGTTTGATCCGGGTGAAGGGGGCACCTATCTCCAGAGCCTGGTGGTTGAAGCCTATTGGGCTGGCCGGCTCAAAGAAGTGACCCTTCGCTAGGTCCCCTTCTGAATCGCCTTAAAGTTTGACGCTGAGGCTCGTGATGAGCTGGGAAATGCGGCTATCCGTGGGATAGAGGGTGCCGCCTACCGACACTTGGTCGCCTAAAGGCTGCAGGCTACCTTCATAACGGGCGGTGAGTTGGACCGGGCCAAATTTGACCCCCACCCCGACTTGTCCACCCCAGGATCCCGACGCGGGGGACACGGATTGGACGGCCGAAACTTGAGAAATGGGCGCCGACCACACCGGCGCTGCCAAGAACACTAATGGGCCCATTTTCACTCCCACTTCCAAGGGAATATCGAGCCGCCGCAAGGTCCAAGGAACGGTCTGGGTACTCCCCGAGCCATCGGTGAAGGTGACCGACTGATTTAGCTCAGTGTACCACACTTGGGGCTGCGCGTAGACAAGACCCAAGCCCAAGCGGGCGTAAAGCCCCAGATGGTAACCGCCGGTGGCCGTGAAGGACATGGTTTCCAAGGGCTGATTGGGGTCGATCGAAAAGGGATCCACTTCGACCTGGGCGACATGCGCGCCGCCTGTCACGCCATAGGAATAGAGCTGGGCAGACAATTGCGCCTGGGCCAGCACGCTTCCCAAGGCAACAATCGCCAGGCGTACAAAACGTTTATCCATGGCTTACGGAAGACAAGAACCGTTCCACATTCGCTTGAATGCGTCCCGGGATGTCCGTCCGATCGGCGGCCACAAAGGGTTTGCCGGTGACTAGTTCAAAAAGTTCGATGTAGCGTTCCGAGACGGATATCGCCCATTCGTCCGTCAATACGGGAATGGATTGGCCCTCCTTTCCCTGAAAGCCCTGGGCGATTAAGAACTGCCGGACAAACTCCTTGGAAAGCTGCTTTTGGGGCTCTCCCGACTCCTGCCTTGCTGCATAGCCTTCCGCCAAGAAGTAGCGCGAAGAATCCGGGGTGTGGATTTCATCGATCAAGACAATTTGGCCCGAGGGCAGGCGGCCAAACTCGTACTTCGTATCCACCAAAATGAGGCCCTGCTTTGCGGCCATCTCTTGTCCACGGGCAAACAAGGCCCGCGTATAGGCCTCCAACTGTAGGTATTCGGCCTCCGAGACGATGCCCCGAGCCAAGATGTCCTCCCGTGAAATGTCTTCGTCGTGCGCGCCCAAGGCCTCTTTGGTAGTTGGGGTAATCAGCGCCTCGGGAAAGGGATCGCTTTCGCGCAGGCCCCCGGGCATCCGGACGCCACAGAGCATCCGCTCACCCGTCGCATAGGTGCGTGCCGCATGGCCGCTCAAATAGCCGCGAATGACCATTTCCACTTTATAGGCCTCGGCGCGATGCCCCACCGTCACGACGGGGTCTGGGCTCGCCATGCGCCAGTTGGGCACAATGTCGGCGGTCGCCGCCAGGAAATGCTCGGCCATTTGATTGAGCACTTGGCCCTTGTGGGGGATGCCTTTGGGCAGCACCACATCAAATGCCGAAATGCGGTCCGAGGCCACCATGACCAGGAGGTCATTTTCCAAGGTGTAGACATCGCGGACTTTGCCGTGGTACACCGCTTTTTGGCCAGGAAAGGAGAATTCAGAGTGCGTCAGTGTCGACATGGGCAGCATTATTGGCCGTCGTAGGCGGCGATGATTTTTCGAACGAGAGGGTGGCGCACCACATCCCGGCCATCTAGGGTGATGTGGGCCATGCCCTCCACATTGGTCAAGGTTTGCAGCGCATGAGGCAAACCACTCGCCTGTTTCGTGGGTAGATCAATCTGGGACGGGTCTCCTGTGACAATAAATTGAGAGGAGGGGCCCATACGGGTGAGGAACATTTTCATTTGGCTCGGGGTCGTGTTCTGGGCTTCATCCAAAATCACGAAGGCCCGATCCAAGGTTCGACCGCGCATGAAGGCGAGTGGAGCGATTTCAATCGTGCCATTCTCCAGAAATTGCGCCAAGCGCTCCGCGGGAATCATATCCCGCAGCGCATCGTACAAAGGCTGCATGTAGGGATCGAGCTTTTCCTTCATGTCTCCCGGAAGGAAGCCTAGACTTTCGCCCGCTTCCACGGCTGGACGGGTCAAGACAACGCGGCGAACCGCCTTGTTTTTGAGCGCGCGGACCGCTAAGGCCACCGCAGTATAGGTTTTCCCCGTTCCAGCGGGGCCCATGGCGAAGACGAGGTCATTGGTCTCAACGGCTTCGACCATTTTTCGTTGGTTAGCCGTGCGGGCTTTGATCAGCAAACCGCCCACTCCATTGACAATGACGTCGTTGTGGCCGTTTAAATTCTTGAGGATGCTGGGCTTGTCATCTAGCACGATGCGCTCCAATTGCGCCTCTGTCAGAACATCAAAGCGTTCGATGTGGCGGAAGATGAGATCGATCTTTTCTTCCAGCGCCAACACATCGGCCTCCGGGCCTTCCCACTTGATCACCTCCCCGCGGGCCGTGACTTTCAGTTTAGGAAAATAGTCCTTCAGCTGTCGCAGTCGCACATTATTCGCACCAAATAGGATGCGGGGATCCAAGTTTTCTAAGTGGACAATTCTTTCCATACCGGGTAAGTGGGCCGAAGCAAGTACTTTTAAGGTATCCAAAAGTACGATGTATGCCCCTCGTGACCCTCACTTCTGACTACGGTTGGAACGATCCAGATACTGCCGTGGTCCGCGGACGGGTCTATGGCGAAATGCTGCGGTCCCAAATTGGCGCACCCCTAGTGGATATCAGCCATGACGTCCCCCCCCGAGACCACCTGGAAGCGGGCTACGTCCTGCGCTGCGCTTACCCGCATTTTCCCAAGGGAAGTGTGCACATTATTTTGGTTGATAGTCTCGATTTGCAGCACGCCGCTCCAATGGCCATGGAGCTGGACGGCCACTTTTTCCTCGGCCTCAACCACGGGGGACTCTCCCTCATTCGCCCGGATTTGAAACCGCGGCAATGCGTCACCCTCGATCTCAAAAACAGGTTGGAGTTAACGGATGTCGAGTCGCTCCTGGCGGCCGCCGCCGCTCACTTGCTTAACCGAGGGGCCTTGAGTGTCCTCGGACCTGCTTTGGCCGAGCCCGCTAGCATGCATCCTCCGCATCCCGAAATTAAAAATGCCCAAACCGCCATCGTGCACGTGCAGTTCATCGACCACTACGGTCAACTAGTCACGAATGCCACCCAGGAATGGCTCAAAGCGTGGCTGGGGGAAAAGTCCTTCGTAGCTCTTGCCCGAGGTCGGCGGGTGACCAAACACGTCCATTCATCCACAGAAATGCAAGATGCAGGGGAGCTGTATACCCGGATAAACCGCTACGGATACCTGGAATTGGGGGTGTGTAAGCCGGGAGCGCATGGGATCAACACCGCAGCCAGCTTACTTGGGATGGCCGTACGAGACCCCATTGAATTACAACGAAAGTGATTACTCGGCTCGTTCATCTTCAGATCACCATCGATCGCTGCGCCGATTTTGAAGCCTTCGTCGGTCCCCGCATGGGGCGTATTGCCGCGCAACCGGGTTGCTTAGGTGTGCGCCTTTTGCACGGACAACCTGGGCATTATTTCACGGTCAGCGAATGGGTCGAGGAAAAGGACCTCGAAGCATACCGCGATTCATCATTATTTGCCGAAATTTGGCCCACGGTCAAACCCTGGTTCGCTGCCAAAGCAGAGGCCTGGACCACCACCCAAATCCCCTTCTAGCCTATGTGGGCCTTAGCCAAAAAGGAATTCAATGCGTTTTTTCAATCCTCCACGGGAGTTTTGATCCTATGCGTGTACTTGGGCATGAATGGAGCTTTTCTATGGCTCATGCAAGGTCCTTTTCACCTTTTGGACAGTGGATATGCCCAACTAGACGGACTATTTATGCTCTCACCCTGGGTGTTTTTATTTCTACTTCCGGCCATCGGTATGCGGATGCTCGCGGAGGAGCGCCGGACCGGGACCCTCGAGTGGTTGCTGACCAAACCTTTGAGTGAAATGCAAGTCGTAGCGGGCAAATGGCTCGCGGGGATGATGCTCGTCGTGCTCGCCTTGTTGCCCACGGTCGTCTACGCCATCAGTTTATACCAACTGGGCAATCCGGTGGGCAACCTCGATCTCGGAAGCACCTTAGGCAGCTACTTGGGTTTGTTGTTTTTGGCCAGTGCCTACCTCAGCTTGAGCCTTTTCACGAGTGCGATCACGGACAATCCCATCGTCGCCTTTGTCTTGGGCATGTTGCTGAGCCTCATCTTTTATGCGGGCTTCGACCAACTCGCTTCCTTGGATGCCCTCAAATCCCAAAGTTTGCTCGTACTCAACCTGGGCATCAGCGAACACTACACCTCAATCAGCCGCGGAGTGGTAGATAGCCGAGACGTCGTCTACTTTGTGGGCTTGACCTGTGTTTCATTGGCCGCTGCGCGCACGGCCCTTCAAAGCCGAAACTGGTGAGTGCGCGGCGCCATGATCTCCTGACCTGGCTCGGCATCACAGGTATCGTCATCGCAAGCATCGCGGTGAGCCAGTTTGCCTTCTTCCGGATCGACTTGACCGAAGACCAAAGGTTTAGCCTCAACGAGAACACACTCGACCTCATCGACCGCGTCGAAGATCCGCTCTTGATCACCTTGTATCTAGATGGGGATTTTCCCTCGGGATTTCAGCGCCTTCGCGAGGAAACCCGCCGGATGCTGGATGAATTCCGAGCCCGCAACGGCAATATCCAGTACGTCTTTATCAATCCCTCCGAAAACCCTGATCCCCAAGCTCGGCGCGATACCTATCAGCAGCTCCGCAACGCGGGCTTAAATGCGATTCAAATTGAAGTCCAAGAGGCCGATGGGGTCAAACAACAGCAAATTTTCCCCGGCGCCGTAGCCACCTACCAAGACAAAGAATGGAGTATTTCACTCTTGCTGGAGCAATTTGCCACCGCGCCCGAAGCGCAAATCAACGCCTCCATCCAAAATCTGGAATACACCCTGGCTAGCGCCTTAAAGGGCCTGACGAGTACCCATCGGCCAAGTATTGCCATCTTGGAGGGTCATGGTGAACTCTCCGCGGTGGAAACAGCCAGCTGGGAAGCCTCTGTGGCCAAAGCCTACGACGTCGAGCGCTTCAACCTTCGAGAATTTCCATTGGATAGTCTCACTGGACAGGCCGACCTGGGTCTTCAGGTCCGCCGACTCAATAGCTATGACCTCATCATCCTCGCAAAGCCTCGTGCTTCATTCTCGGACTTGGACCGTTGGTTGATTGACCAATACCTGATGAACAATGGCCGAGGCATTTTCATGATCGATGCGGTCTACGCCGAGATGGACTCGCTGAGCTATGCCCCTGAATTCTTGGCCTACCCCATCTTGGACGCCATTGGTCTGGGTGATCAACTCTTTGCCTACGGGACGCGAATTAATACCTCCCTCATCCAAGATATGGTGTGCGCGGGCGTGAATGACCGCCGCTCAGTTCGTCCCTGGGTATACTTCCCCCTCTTTTTACCGCAGACCGACCATCCAATTGCCCGAAATCTCAACGCGGTACGCATGGAGTTTGCTACGTCCATGGACACCGTCCGCGCACCCGGGGTCGTGAAAACTCCTTTGTTGCTGACTTCGCCCTATACCCGACGTCAGCCCACCCCAGGCAGCGTAGGCTTAGCCACTTTGTACACGGACCCCAACCAGGCACTCTTCCAAGAGGGTCATCTGGCTGCCGGCATCTTGCTCGAAGGCGCCCTGCCCTCCTACTACGCCAACCGCATTTCGCCCAAAACCGACGTCGCACCCCCCAAGGCAGCGGCTACGGATGCCAAACTACTCGTCCTATCGGATGGAGATTTCATGAAAAATCAGCGCAACGTCGTACGGGCCGACTTACCGCGCGGAGCGCCCCTTCCCTTGGGCTTTGATCAGTTTACAGGCCAACAGTTTGGCAATGCGGACTTCCTGCTCAATGCCGTCGACTACATGTTGGATGGCTCGGGGTTGATCGCGGTTCGCGGACGTGATGTCACTTTACGGCTCTTGGATAGCCCGCGGGCCAATGCCCACCGATGGGCGTGGCAATGGGGCAATGCATTGGCTCCGCTCGCCCTCGTTGTAGTCCTCGGGGCCCTCTACCGCACGCTGCGCCGCCGTTTTTACGCACATAATTCGACAATCTCATGAAAATTCGTTGGTCCTATGTCCTCGCCGGAGGAGTTCTACTCACCTTAGCTGGTTTGCTCGTTCGCGAAGTCGTGGCCAATCAAGGAGTTGATGAGGGGCTCTATGATTTTGCCGTTCCGGACACGGCTGCCGTAACGCGCATTGTCATTTGGGACAAAAGCCCCGACACCGCCACGTTAGAGCGAAAAGGTGTGCAATGGTTGGTCAATGGCCAATATATCGTTCGACAGGATGCCATCGAAGTTATCCTGGAAACCTTGTACCGAATTCGACTTCGCAACTTCCCTCAAGCGGCCGCCCAAAAGACAATTTTGAGCGCGATGGCCACCTATGGCAAGCGAGTCGAGGTCTACCAAGGGGAAAACTTGGTCAAGTCTTTTATTGTAGGTACGGAAACCCCCGACATGCTCGGCACCTACATGCTCATGGATGGCTATGAAACCCCGGTCGCCACGTACCTGCCGGGATTTAATGGCTACCTGTCCAGCCGCTTCTTCCTCCGTGAAGACCTATGGCGCACCCGAGAGCTTTGGCCCTATCCCGGAGAAATTTCTGCCGTAACCCTTGTCTACCCCGACTCCGCGTTCTTGGAAGTACAGCGCAACGGGGCGCAATTCACCCTCGTGGGGGGCAGCGGCTCAGGTATGCCTGCGGACCCTATGACGAGCCAGGCCCTGTACAAAGCCATTCACCAAGCGCAATACGAAGGCATGATCATTCCGACGGACATCGTTTGGGCCAAAAAGGATTCGATCGCCAATACCCAACCGGTGGCGCGTGTGACCGTCCAATATTCCGATGGGGAAGAAGCAGAAATGCGCCTTTTCCATATTCCTGGAGGCCCGGATATTCTGGACGAGAATGGGCAACCTGAACAATGGGATCCGGATCGATTTTATGCGCTGATGAGTGACGGACGATTCGTTCTGACACAGCGCTATGGTCTTCAACATGTGTTGAAAAGTTTTCGCGCATTTTTACCAAAAGGCGACCCCGCACAAATGCAGGACTAATTACTTTGCAGTATGAAGTTTATTGTATCTAGCGGCCAACTTTTGCGCGCCCTCCAGACGGTGAGTGGCGTCATCCAGAGCAACAATACGTTGCCCATTTTGGACCATTTCTTAGTTCACCTGGACCCTGGGAAATTAACGATTACGGCGTCAGACCTAGAAACGACGATGACCACCCATTTATCGGTGGATTCGTCCGAATCGACCACGGCAGCCATTCCCGCACGCATGCTGTTGGACACCGTCAAGAGCTTTCCCGAACAGCCCTTGACCTTCACCCTCAATCCGGCAAGCCATGCGCTCGAAGTAAGTAGCGATTTTGGGAAATATGCGCTGGCCTACGTCGACGCAGCGGAATACCCGAAGGCAGCTTCGCTCGATGGCGCGGACCGTGTCAACCTTCCCGCCCACGTGCTCTCCACCGCGATTCACAAAACCCTATTCGCCGCAGGGAATGACGACCTCCGCCCCGTCATGAGCGGGGTGTTCTTCCAGTTCACGGGCGATGGACTGACGTTCGTCGCCACCGATGCGCATAAGCTCGTGCGCTATCGCCGAAACGACTTTTCGGCTCCCGCCACCGCCGAATTCATTCTTCCGAAAAAGCCCCTCAACTTGTTAAAGGCCACCTTGGGGACCGGCGACAACGAGGTAGAAGTAGCGTATAACGAGCAAAACGCTCAATTCACCTATGACGGTGTGACCTTGATTTGCCGTCTCATCGACGGCAAATACCCCAATTTTGAGGCCGTCATCCCTAAGAATAACCCCAACCGCTTAGTCGTGGATCGCGGGGCATTCTTGAGCTCTGTCAAGCGTGTATCCATCTTTTCCAACAAAACCACCCATCAAATCCGTCTGAAAGTAGCCGGAAATGAGCTGCATATTTCGGCAGAGGATTTGGACTTCGCCAACAAGGCGCACGAACGCTTGGGCTGCAACTACGAAGGGTCGGACATGGAGATCGGTTTCAACAGCCGGTTTATCGGTGAGATGCTCGGGAATCTAGAATCGGATGAGGTTGCGGTCGAGCTTTCGGCCCCCAACCGTGCGGGCATCCTCTTGCCTGAAGGGGGATTAGACGCCGGCGAGGAGGTCTTGATGCTCGTCATGCCCGTGATGCTCAACACTTAAGCCCTACTAACATGAATCTTCTGGTGGTGGGCGATGTACATGGCTGCGTCCATACGCTGAAGGCCTTCGTGAAACGCCATTGGAATGCGCAGGATGAGTTTCTCATCTTGGTCGGTGATGTCATCAATAAGGGACGTCACAGCGGGAAGACGGTGAAGTATTTGCGCAAACTGCAGAAAGAATTTCCTTATTCCGTCTTCTTGCTTCGCGGCAACCACGAACACATGGCCGCTGAGGCGGTTCGACTGGACGATCAGCCCCCTTATTTACTAAAGCTCAAGCGCGATATGCTCAAGCGAGGCATCCCGTTCAAGCGCATGATTCAATGGATGGGCCATTGGCCGATCAAATGGGAAAATCCGTACGTTTTAATCACCCATGCGGGTATTTCTCTTCATGCCCGGGACCCATTCAATCCGGATTCCTCCCGGGGCGTGCTTCACAACCGGTCGCCTCTCAAGGATGTGGGGAAACTTCAAATCTTTGGGCATGTGGTCCAAGAGGATTTTCAGCCTCGGTATTTTGCAGACTCGCATGCGTGGTGCATCGACACGGGAGCCTGGCGAGGCGGAGGTTTGACAGGGATTCGGCTGACCCGAACGGGAGAAATCATAGAAATCCTTCGAGAACCGACCGCAGAGTCCGACCTTTGACCTGATCAACCTTTGAATTAATCGATATCTATAGCTATGTCCAACGGAATGTTTCAACTCCCCACCCCCATCAACGAACCCATTTTGACGTATGCACCGGGTACGGAGCATCGGAACACGTTGATTTCGCGGTACAAGTCGATGTACGATGACGTAGTGGATATCCCGCAGTTCATCAATGGAGAAGAAATTCGCACGGGAGACGTACGAGATTGCCGGCCTCCGCATGACCACCAGCATGTGATCGGCCACTACCACTATGGCCGCGCAGAACATGCCCAGGCGGCGGTCGACGCCGCATTGGGGGCACACGCCAGCTGGTCCTCCATGCCCTGGCATGAGCGCGCGGCCATCTTCTTGCGGGCCGCAGACCTCGTCGCGGGGCCCTACCGAGCCACCATCAACGCTGCCACGATGTTGGCCCAGTCCAAAACCGTGTTCCAGGCCGAAATTGACGCGGCCTGTGAGTTCGCCGATTTCTTGCGCTTCAATGCGCACTTCATGGAGAAAATTTACGCAGAGCAGCCTATCAGTGCTCCCGGCATTTGGAACCGCATGGAATACCGTGCGTTGGAGGGCTTTGTCGTAGCCATCACCCCCTTCAACTTCACGGCCATCGCGGGCAACCTGCCCGCCTCGGCCGCTTTAATGGGCAATGTTGTCGTGTGGAAACCTGCGGATAGCCAGGTGTATTCGGCCTGGGTTGTGATGGAGATTTTCCGAAAGGCCGGTTTGCCCGATGGCGTCATCAATTTGGTCTACATGGATGGTCCCGAATTTGGCGAGGTGGTCTTCAAGCACCCCGATTTCGCCGGACTGCACTTTACCGGATCCACGGCGGTGTTCAAGCATCTGTGGAAAGAAATTGGCAGCCACATCGACCGCTACAAAGCCTATCCCCGCATTGTTGGCGAAACGGGCGGCAAAGACTTCGTCATCGCCCACCCTTCCGCGGAAGCCAAGCAGGTGGCGACCGGATTGACCCGCGGCGCCTTTGAATTCCAAGGACAGAAATGTNNGTTGGAGAAACAGGTGGGAAAGATTTTATTGTAGCACATCCAAGTGCCAATGTATCTGAAGTTGCAACAGGAATTGTGCGCGGGGCATTTGAATTCCAAGGACAGAAATGTTCTGCCGCCTCGCGCGCCTACATCCCCGAAAGTCTTTGGACGGATGTCAAAACCCACCTCCTCGCGGATTTGGCGAGCTTTAAAATGGGCAGCCCGGGTGATCTGACAAACTTTATCACCGCCGTTATCGACGAGCGCGCGTTCGATAAAATTGCCCAATTCATTGATTACGCGAAGGGACAGTCGGATGCCGAAATTATTGCAGGTGGCACCTATGACAAATCCCAGGGCTATTTCATCGCCCCAACAGTCATTGTCACCACCAATCCTTCCTTCCGCACCATGTGCGAAGAAATCTTCGGCCCCGTTTTGACCATTTATGTCTACGCGGATGCCGATTGGGCCAAAACGCTCTCCCTCGTGAATGCCACCTCGGAATATGCCCTCACGGGAGCTGTATTCGCCACGGACCGCCATGCGGTCGATGAAGCCACAAAGGCCTTGACTTTTGCCGCAGGTAATTTCTACGTCAATGACAAGCCTACCGGAGCCGTCGTGGGTCAGCAACCTTTTGGCGGGGCACGAGGATCGGGAACTAATGATAAGGCGGGCTCGGTGCTCAACCTGTTGCGTTGGGTCTCTCCCCGAACCATCAAGGAGACGTTGATTCCTGCTACCGACTACCGCTATCCCTTCATGGGCTAAGCAACATCCTGACCATGAAAAAAAGGGGATCCATTCTTTTGGATCCCCTTTTTATTTCCGTCTCGTTCTCGGAAAATCGCGCAACATCTTTCCTATTTGGCCGGAATACGAACCACGTATTTGGTCTCATAAAATTCCCCGGACAGCACGTCGGAAATCGGGAATAACTTGGCTTTGATTCCAGAAAGCTCTTCATGAAGGTCACCCCCCTTGAGGGCGTAGATCGCGGCATTCGGATTTTTGCTCCAACCGTGACGCACCCAACTGCGGAGAGTCGCCGCTGAGGCCACTGCCCGCGTCACCACCACATCAAAAGGACCCTGGACGGATTCTGCCCGAGCGTGTAAAGCCGTGACATTGGTCAGACCCAACGCATCGACAATCGCTTGGACCACCTTGATTTTCTTCCCAATAGAATCCACAAGGGTAAAATGAATGTTCGGAAAGGCAATCGCCAAGGGTATCCCGGGGAATCCTCCTCCGGTACCCACGTCGAGAACAAGCAGGCCGGGACGGTGAGGCATGATGCCCCCCAGACACAGCGAATGCATGATGTGTCGC
>DNWN01000007.1:12508-21397 GCA_003507115.1 Cryomorphaceae bacterium
GATGGCCTCAGGGGTCAAAAAAGGGAAGGCCGAAGCCCATTGTTCGGGAGGGTTCATTTTTTCCATGCAGTTAAAATGCGGGACAAGAGGTGGATGCGCAGCCAGAGGGGCGATAGAAGTCCGAGATACCCAAATCCAAGTCTTCTCGACCAGGCCGTCGCATAGGCCGTCCAAACGATTTGAATCAGCACATACAAAGTGATAACCGCTTGGAATTGACTCATAACAAATTTCACATGGGCGGGATAATGGGCGGGGTGGTAGCCCAGATCCTCCATCGTCATCCATAACAGACCCATATGCAGACCTGCAGCCACAGCCACAGCATCCAAAAGGAACAAAAGGACCGCATACCGTGCGGGGGCAAATCGTTCTACAGAGGCACGGTGTGCGCGCATTTTGGCATCTTTTCTTTCCACCCAGGTGCGCCGGAGGATGGCGTGGGGGTGCACCACCGGGACCACGTGACCGTTTGCGGCGATATCTCCCAACAAAAACTCTGCTTCTCCTCCATCCAAATGCATATTGGAGAGGTAGCCCTTGACTTCAAAGAAGCGGGCGATTTCAAAGGCAAAATTGACGGGAACCATGCCCGAGGGTATACCTGATGCCATCAGGGGGAGCCGCAGACTGCAGCGAATCGCTGCCCACGCATTGTGACCTAAAGCCTGCATGCGGACTGCGAGTTTGCTTTCTTTCGGTACCGTCACGGAGGCAAATGTTCCCACCACTTTTCCCCGGCGCATGGGGGCGGTCAAACTGCGCTGCCAAGCCGCCAAATCATCCGGCAACGCACAGGCGGTATCCACCCACAATGCATGGGTGCCATGAGCAGCTTTGACAGCCAACGTCAGGGCAAGCTTCCGGGTGCTCCAAAAACGCTCCGAGGGGGGTATGGTCACGACCACCAAGCGGGGGTATTTTCGCTTCAGCGCCTCCAAGGCATTGGGGGTCTCGTCTTCACTTTGGTTATCGACCGCCAGGATTTCCATTCCTGGAAAGGCCGACATAGATGCATGTATCCAACGCTCAAACCCCTCAACATCATGCCGGCCAACGATCATTAAAGAGCAGGATTCGGGGGCGATACCCTGGCCAGGGGCCTTCTTCCAATGGGACCAAAGACCCGTCAATTGAAACAGGGCCCAGCAACCCACCGCCAGGACAGCTAGGGAAATCCAGAAGATGGCCGCCAAGGCCGTCATGGTCTGGGAAGACAAGACCGCTTGGCTCGATTGTAAAAACATGACAGTGCTCATCTTGGCACAAAAGTAGTCCAAAGGAAAGGCCTAATTTTGCCCTATGCTTTTTGATGTCGACGCCCACGATCCGGGCAGTTCCGCGCGCGCTGGCCGCCTGCACACCGCCCATGGCGAAGTCCCCACCCCCATCTTTATGCCGGTAGGGACCCTCGGCACGGTCAAAGGGGTTCATCCGCATGAACTCAAGACCGATATCCGGGCCCACATTGTGCTAGGAAACACGTACCATTTATACTTGCGCCCCGGTACCGACATCCTCGAGAAGGCCGGCGGCTTGCATGCCTTTACCACCTGGGATGGCCCTATGCTCACCGACAGTGGGGGCTTTCAAGTGCACAGCTTACAGGACATCCGAAAAATCACGGAAGAAGGGGTCAAATTTCAATCACACATCGATGGTAGCAGCCATCTCTTCACTCCGGAATCGGTCATGGACGTTCAACGCCATATCGGAGCCGACATCGTCATGGCCTTCGACGAATGCACGGATTACCCCTGTGCCAAACCCTATGCCCGGGAGGCCATGGAACGCACACACCGATGGCTCGATCGGTGCATCGCCCGATGGGACGCTACCTCCCCCCTCTACGGCTTTGACCAGGCACTCTTCCCCATCGTCCAAGGGTCCACCTATTCGGATTTGCGGCGTGAATCCGCCGAGTACATCGCCTCTAAGAATGCCTGGGGCAATGCCATTGGCGGGCTATCCGTAGGGGAACCCGCGGAGGAAATGTATGCCATGGCCGAGGAGGTTTGCCAAATTCTCCCCGCCGACAAGCCCCGCTACCTCATGGGGGTGGGCACCCCAGCCAATATTTTGGAAAACATTGCGTTAGGCGTAGATATGTTTGATTGTGTCATGCCCACCCGCAACGCCCGGAATGGCCAGATTTTTACCTCGGAGGGCATTATCAATCTCCGGAACGCAAAATGGCGCGACGACTTTAGCCCCTTGGATCCTCAGGGTGATGCTTCCGTGGACCAACGCTACACCAAAGCATACATGCGGCACCTTTTCATGGCGGACGAGGCCCTCGGGAAGCAGATTGCCAGCATTCACAACCTGCGTTTTTACCTCTGGCTGGTCGAAGAGGCCCGAAAGCACATTGTGGCGGGCGATTTTGCCGCTTGGAAAAATACCCTGGTGCCCCGACTCCAAAACCGCCTCTAACCTGCCATGATGAACCGCCTCGAACGATACATATTCTTCAAATTCTTGGGGAATTTTGCCTTGTTCATGGGCTTAGTCATGCTCATTGCGGTGGTTTTTGACGTGAGCCAAAAATTGGACAACTTCATCAGTCAAGGCGCCACCGTCGAGACCATCTTGGGGGACTACTATGTCAACTTCATTGCCTACTATGGGACCACCTTCAGTGGGCTCATTGTCTTCTTGTCCACCATCTTTTTCACGGCGCGCATGGCGGACCAAACGGAAATCATCGCCGCCCTCACCGGAGGTGTGTCGTTTCCGCGCCTGCTCAAACCCTACCTCTACGGGGCAGCGGTCGTTTTTGGAACGACGGCCTTGCTAAGCCACTTCATCATTCCGACCACCAACATCCGCCGGATTCATTTCGAGGACACGTACATCAAAGACATCACCCCGTCTCGCCCCATCAACATCCACCGCCAGGTCCTGCCGGGCCACTTCGTGTATGTCGAAACCTGGAGTCCCGAGCGTCTCGGCGGCTACCACTTCACTTATGAGATCTTTGACGATCTCCGCATGCGCGAAAAGCTCCAGTGCGACTTTGTCCGCTTTGACACGGTTCGGAGCGTTTGGCAGTTGGACAATTGGGTGCGCCGGCGCTGGGATGCCCAAGGGATCCAAGCCCTCTCTCAAGGTCGCCGCTTGGACACGGCCTTTACATTTGGGCCGAGCACCATTGCTCCGGACTTGCGAAGCACCGCCACCATGGCCTCCCCCGCCCTATGGCGTTTCCTCCAGCAAGAACGCTTGAGTGGCTCCGAGGCCGTGATTTACCACGAAATGGAATGGCACCGTCGGACCGCCTATCCCTTCTCTGCCTTCATTTTGGTCCTCATCGCGGTCAGTTTGGCCTCGGAAAAAAAGCGGGGGGGGATCGGCGCCCAAATCGCGCTAGGCCTGCTTTTAGCAGTCACCTACATCTTTGTCATGCAGCTCAGCAACATCTTTGTTAGCTCACCGGCCATTGGTCCTTGGCTAGCCATTTGGCTCCCGAATATCCTCTTTGCCCTATTGGGGGCAGTCCTCTACCTTCGAGCGGCTAAATAACGGATATGTCTCTCCTCCGACCGACCGACGATTCACCCATCTGGGTGCACCACCTCTGGATGCATTTTATTGTCCTGATTTGGGGCTTCACGGGCGCATTGGGTAAGCTCATCCACGTGGAGGCTCTCCCCCTGGTATGGCACCGGATTGCCCTGGCCGCCCTATGTATGATACTTTTTGCCGGGCTGACCCGTCGACGCATCGTGATTCCTCCGCGCGACCTCCTGGCGCCCTTGGTCCTGAATTCTGCGATTATTGTGGTTCACTGGATCACCTTCTACCATGCGATTAAGCTCTCCAACGTCTCCTTGACGCTGGCCTGCTTGAGCACGGGCCCCTTCTTTACCAGCCTTTTAGAGCCCCTCTTTTTTAAGCGCCGGATTCTTCCAGCCGAAATTCTCTTGGGCGGCGGCGTGGTCGCCGGGATGATGTTGCTATTTGGATCCGTGGAGGGACACCAAACTGCGATCCTCGTAGGTTTGACAAGCTCTATCTTAAGTGCCTTATTTTCAGTCATGAATGGACGAATCGTTCAGCGCATGACTCCCTTGGACATCTCGTTTTGGGAAATGAGCATGGGCGTGATCATGCTGAGTCTGTACTTGGCTAGTCAAGGGGAACTCACCCCATCCATCCTTTCTCCAACGGGCACGGATTGGGTTTATTTGATCATCTTGGCGACCTTTTGTACCGCCTTCGCTTTTGTGCAGTCCGTTCGAATCATGCGCTACCTGTCCCCTTTCACGGTGATGCTGACCATCGCGATGGAGCCTGTCTATGGCATCCTCATTGCCCTCTTCCTTTTTGGACAATCTGAAGCCATGACTCCCGGATTTTATCTAGGCGTGGCGATGATTCTCACGATGCTCATGGGCGATGCCTTTATCAAGCGTCGGAAGCGCCGAAAAGCCGCGTAAGTTTTCCACATTTTCAAAGATGTCCCCGGGGGAATGTGTAAGTTTGAACTCTTGCCCAAAAAGTATGGATTACCTCGATTTTGAAGCCCCCATTCAGGAAATAGATGAGCAAATTGCCAAGGCCCATGCCCTCCAAGCGGAGAGTGGTGTCGATATGTCTGAGAGCCTCGCCGAATTAGAAGTCAAGTTGGCGCAAGCACAAGCGGACATCAAGGCATCTTTGACCCCTTGGCAGCGTGTCCAACTGAGCCGTCACACCGGCCGGCCCTATACCTTGGCCTACATTGAAGCGATGACGCACGGCGATTTCATTGAGATGCACGGAGATCGTCACGTCAAAGACGACAAGGCCATGATTGGTGGCTGGGGGCAAATTGAGGACGAGAGTTTCCTCTTTGTGGGTCAACAAAAGGGGGTAAACACCAAGATGCGCCAGTTGCGCAACTTTGGAATGGCCAACCCCGAAGGATATCGCAAGGCCTTGCGCCTCATGAAGCAAGCGGAGAAATTTGGCCGCCCCATCGTCACGCTCATTGATACTCCAGGGGCTTTCCCTGGCCTGGAAGCAGAAGAGCGCGGGCAAGGGGAGGCTATCGCCCGCAACATATTGGAAATGGCACGCCTAAAGGTGCCCGTCCTATGCATTATTATTGGTGAAGGAGCCTCCGGAGGTGCACTGGGCATTGGCGTGGGAGACCGGGTCATGATGCTCGAGAACACGTGGTATTCCGTCATCAGCCCCGAATCCTGTTCCTCCATCCTTTGGCGCAGCTGGGATTTCAAAGAAACCGCTGCAGAGGCACTCAAACTAACCGCCCCCGACATGCTTAAAAATGGCCTCATCGATGGCATCATCGAAGAGCCTGCAGGGGGAGCACACCGAGATCCTGAAGCGATGTTCAAGATTTTGAGCCGCGAAATTCTGCGCATGTACCGCGAACTCAAGGATGTCCCAGCCAAGGAATTGGTTGCAGCACGCATAGACAAATTTTGCAGCATGGGCGTTTACGAAGAAAGCATGGCGAAATAACGATGGAACCTCTAGCCTCCAACACTGCACGAACTCGGCGGGATAGCCCGACCCTCCCTTTGGGGGGTATCGGCCGTATTCCCCCTCAAGCCATTGAGTTGGAGGAGGCCGTACTTGGGGCTTTAATGATCGATCGGGATGCGTTAACCAAAGTCGTCGACATTTTAGCGCCAGAATCTTTTTATGTAGAGGCTCACCAGCACATATTTGAAGCGGTCACCCACCTTTTTGGAGAATCGGAACCTATCGACATTTTGACTGTCGCCCAACGACTCCGGAAAGAAGGTAAATTGGATAAAGTAGGTGGAGAGTCCAAGCTCATCGGACTTTCAAACCGAGTTTCATCCTCTGCGCATATAGAGTTTCACGCTCGAATTGTTGTGCAAAAGCATATTCAACGGGAGCTTATTCGCATCTCCAACGAGATGATTGAAGAAGCCTACGATGAAACCAACGACGTGTTGGAATTGCTCGACAAAGCAGAACAAAACCTCTTCAATGTCTCGCAAGGCAACTTAAAGAAGAATTATGAGGGCTCCTATGAACTCGTAAAGCAAGCGGTCAATCGCATTGAGGAAATTTCTAAGCGCGAAGGATTATCTGGCGTGCCCTCTGGTTTTACCGGAGTGGATCGCGTCACCTCAGGGTGGCAAAAATCCGACTTGATCATCATTGCGGCCCGCCCAGGTATGGGTAAAACCGCGCTGGTCCTCTCCATGGCTCGAAACATGGCCATCGACCACCAAATTCCTGTAGGCGTCTTCTCTCTAGAAATGTCCTCCGTTCAGCTGATCACACGTCTGATTTCGTCCGAAACAGGCATTGGGGCGGAAAAGCTCCGAAAGGGAAATCTCGATACCACCGAATGGCAACAACTCACCTCCAAGGTGAAGCGCCTAGAGGATGCGCCCATTTACATTGACGACACCCCTGGACTTTCCGTCTTCGACTTGCGGGCCAAATGCCGACGACTTGTCGCTCAGCACAAGGTGGGGGTAATCATCATTGACTACCTGCAACTCATGACTGCTGGCGGGAGTAAACCAGGAGGCAACCGAGAGCAAGAAATTTCGACGATTTCGCGCTCGCTGAAGAGCATCGCCAAAGAATTGGAAATTCCCGTAATCGCATTGTCCCAGTTGAGCCGTGCGGTCGAAACCCGAGGTGGCAGTAAGCGACCCTTACTTTCTGACCTACGCGAATCCGGGGCCATTGAGCAAGATGCCGATATCGTGTCCTTCATCTACCGGCCCGAATACTACCAAATTCATGAATGGGATGACGATGGCACACCCTGTGATGGCCAAGCCGAACTCATCATTGCCAAGCACAGAAATGGATCTTTGGAGAATGTCCGGTTGAAATTTGAAGCGACCATGGCCAAATTCTCCAATTTAGATCATCACGGTGCGGGCAGCGGCATGCCCACCGTTTTTGAATCCAAGATGAACGCCGCGGCCAACGACGCCTTCTCTGGCAAGGTCGATCCCATGGACGACGATTACCCCGTATTCTAGGGGCTAGGCAACGAAAAAGGCTTAATTGAACATGCGCCAGCGTCCTTCAAAAAGGACAGCGGCTGCGGCTACTGGGTAGTTTTCCGCCAAGAAGATGGTGTTTGGGATCCATCCTTGGTTGGCGTTTTGGAATTTCACCAAGAATTCGGCCTCTTTCTTGAACCGAATGCCCGCCAGCGGCGTAACAATCCCGTTGGGCGCGATGCTGCCCGAGTTGGGCGAATAGGCAAACTGCCCGCGTTCGGCCACATAGACGGGACGCGCCCAGGAACCCGCCCAGCCAATGGCCTCCAACGCGATGAAAAATTGCGTATTCGGATTGATATTCCACTGACGGTCCCAAGCCGCCTTAAGCCTCAAAGGAGGCATCATAAGCTCAGGCGCTGAAGTCCACGTGAAAGTGGCTGTAAACTTCAAATGGGCGTCCTTCCCTGTAGGAGCCAAAGACCAAGGGCCCGTCCAGGTGGCCCACACCAATTGGCTGGCGGGAGTCGCCGTCCACACTCCAACGTCCGTCGCGCTTTGTGCCACCAAGAGGTTCCGCTCGCTGTATCTATGGTACTGGAGGTTGAGCCATGTCTCTTTAAGCCGCTTAGGTATGGATACGGACATACTGGAAGGTTGAAGCACTTCCTGACCCGACCAAAAGGGCGCGTACTTACGTTCTGCGCTCAAAGTAATGGGAGTATACAGGACACGATTTAAAGCCACTACATAATTGCCTGAAGCGACATGGTACTTCACTTCCGACGACCGAATTGTGAGTTGTAAATAAGGGTCCCAAGTCACCCCAAAAGAACTATTGGAGTCGCTCACATATTGTCCACGTCCAAGAAGCCCCACTCGCACTGAACTATAGCCCCACTTTCCGTTGAGGCGGCCCAGAGATACATCATGTGTACGTGACGAGAGTGTGTCCGCAAAGCCGCTAGTGGGTCCCTGAAAACTTCGCATCTTTTCCTCCCCAGAATAGGCGATCAACCATTTGGAATGCAGCATAAGGGTCGCCCAGCCACCGATTTCCGTAGCATGGGATTTTGCCGAAGTCCAGCGTGTAGGGACCAGGGCTCTATTGGCCATAAAAGCCGTCGACTCCGTCAAAACGCTTGGATCTTCCACCCCGCCCGTTTCATTCCGAGTGCCTTGTATTGCGCTTATATTCCCTTTGAACTCCCAGGTTCCAGCACTGTCACGGGCTTCATGCATCACAATAAGTTGATCCGCCCCGTAGCGTTCATTATACAGCTGCCCTTGTGCTTGCAAACGTCCGTAATGGACATTCCAATGTTTATTGGCGGATTGCGGCGCCGTCGCATTCAATTCAAAATACTGACCACGGCCTTGACTGCTTTGGTAGGTCCACTCTACGCTGGGAATAGGGCCTTTTCTAAAATAAATGGAATAGCCCGCTTGTTTCACCGCATTGAAATCGCTGAACCAGGTTCCCTGCGGAACACCTAGCTGTACACCCTGCGCCCCTAATGTTCCTATCGTTAAATCCTTCAGGACCACTGTCCGACTCAAGTAATTTCGATAATGGACCGATTGAAGCTCCGTTTCTAAGCCCCAATAGTCTCCATAGGATAGGATTCTGAACCACTTCTCCACAAATTGCCCTTTTGGTGCGGCACTACTATCGGGTTCGTTGCCAAAAAAGTCAGACACTATAACCGTGTCGGAGGCTGCCGCAGCCTGTTCAGGGGCATCCTGACCGTAGGCAGCCAACGCGCCTAAAATCCCGATAAACACTGGCAATAGAAGACGCATGTGCATGGTCAAAATTACGGAAATAAAAAAGCCCCACCATATGGTGAGGCTTTATAAAGGTTTGGCGGCGACCTACTCTCCCGGGGTTAACCAGTACCATCGGCGCAATCGGGCTTAACGACTCTGTTCGGAATGG
>DNWN01000046.1 GCA_003507115.1 Cryomorphaceae bacterium
ACACTGCCGCTCGTTCCCAAGCTACCGTTGCACTTGTTAAAGTAGGATCGAACGTTGCCCACCGTGCGGGTCGTATTGTCCGTCGCCGTCTCCACCAAGACCGCAATGCCGTGGGGACCGTAGCCCTCGTACACCATCTCCTTGTAGTCCGCCTGGTCTTTGCTGGAGGCCCGCTTGATGGCGCGTTCGACGTTTTCCTTGGGCATGTTCGCATCGCGTGCGTTCTGCATCAAGGCCTTCAAGCGGCTGTTCGCATCGGGACTGGGGCCGCTTTCTTTCACGGCCATAATGATGTCTTTGGTGATGCGGGTGAAAACCTTGGCCATGGACGACCAACGTTTCATCTTTCGTGCTTTCCGGTATTCAAATGCGCGTCCCATGGAGGGTGAAGGGGTAAAAAGTTAAAGGGTCGAAGAGTGGAAGAGGAAAAGGGTGAAAGGGTTTAAGGGCAAAAGGGGTTAAGGGTGGAAGGGTGTCCCTTGGTCCATTTTGCCTCTTGCCTTCCGTGCCTTGTCTGCCTCGGGCCGTTCGACGAAGTACAAATGTAGGGTATGGGCCGGGTTGGTTTGCGCGCGGGGCACAGGGCTGAAGTCCCGGGTTAGGTAACCGTCCAGGTACGGCCGAGCGCCAATACCTCCTCGAGACTCCGCGTCTGGGCATGCGCGGCATGAACTTCGATTTCAAACACGGGCCGATCTTCGCGATATAACACTCCAAAGGGGCGAAGTTCCCCCGTCATACGCGCTAGGGCATAGGCTTTCATGGGATCCGTTTCATCGTGAATCCAGCATTCGCTCAAGGGGCGCTCCATCGTGGAAACGATGCGAACCGTCTGCCCATCCAGCCACAGCGCCTTGTCTTGATCAACGCCAAATGTGATAGGTTGGCCGTGTTCCAAGAAAATAGCGTGGTCGCTTTGGGTCTTTTTGTCCGTAAAAGGCTCAAAGGCCCCATCGTGAAACACATTGCAATTCTGGTATATTTCTACCAAGGCGCTCCCACCGTGGGCTTTGGCCCGAGTCATCATCTCGCGAAGGTGTGCGGGATGACGGTCCATGCTTCGGGCCAGGAACGTAGCTCCCGCTCCAAGAGCCAAGGTTTGCGGATTGATGGGATGGTCCACGCTCCCGAGGGGGGTGGATTTGGAGATCGCTCCGGCCCGGCTAGTGGGCGAATATTGGCCTTTGGTGAGCCCGTAGATTTCATTGTTAAAGAGCAAAATGGGCACCCCGACATTCCGACGGAGGGCATGAATCAAGTGGTTGCCTCCAATGCTCAGGGCATCCCCATCGCCTGTAATTAACCACACATCCAAGGTTGGATTCGCGAGTTTAATGCCCGTCGCCACCGCTGGCGCACGACCATGGAGACTATGTATGCCATAGGCGTTTACATAATAAGGCAAGCGACTAGCGCATCCAATGCCCGAGACAACGACCGTATTGGCGGGGTCCGCATCAATCAGGGCCAAGACCTCCGTGAATTGCTTCAAAACGGAATAATCTCCGCAGCCCGGGCACCAGCGGACCTCTTGGTCGGAGAGAAAGTCTTTGCCGCTTTTCATGATTCCGAGAGATGTTGGGCCAGGCGTTGTTGCACTTCGAGTGCACCAAAAGGCTGGCCACTGGTTTTTCCAACAAAGGCCAATTCGCGTTGGGTCTGGCTGCGTAAAACCTGGACCAACTGTCCTTCATTCATTTCGACGACTACGACCTGATGGAAGCCCTCCATGAAGGGGAAAAGGTCGGGATGAAGGGGGACTAAATGTTTCAAATGTAAATGGGTGACCGCATGTCCGTCGCTCCGTAAGGCTTCTACCGCGGTACGCAGGGCACCATAGGTACTCCCCCACCCAATGACCAAGAGGTCTCCTGAAGATTCTCCTACCTCGGCATTCAATGGCCCATAAAAACGTGTGACCGATTGGACTTTTGCCGCACGCTGCTGAACCATCGTTTGGTGATTCGACGCGTCATACGAGATATTCCCCGTTTCGACCTCCGTTTCCAATCCTCCAATTCGATGCATCCCTTCCGAGGTTCCCGGGATGATCCATGGGCGGACGCCGTATTCATCGCGCGCATAGGGCAGCCGGTCAACATCCGCCTGTGGAGCTGTAATGGTCGGTAAACTGACTAATTCGGGAATGCGGAAGGGCTCTGCACTGTTGGCGATATAGGCATCCGAAAGAACGATGACCGGCGTCATGGACTCTACGGCTATTTTGGCTGCCATCACCAAGTCGTGCATGGCTTCCCCTGTGCGCTTGATGGCCATGATAGGCAAAGGTGCTTCTCCGTGGCGGCCATACATGGCTTGAAAGAGGTCCGACTGTTCCATTTTGGTGGGTAGCCCGGTACTCGGTCCACCGCGTTGCACATTAATCACCACCAAGGGTAATTCCATCATCACCGCTAATCCCAAGCCCTCCCCTTTGAGACTTATCCCCGGGCCCGAAGATGCCGTGGCACCCAAGCTCCCTGCGAAGGAAGCGCCCAGAGCCGCGGTGATTGAGGCGATTTCATCCTCAGCCTGGAAGGGCAATACCCCCTCCGGCCGGAGACGTGCCAATTCATGGAGGATGTCCGACGCAGGGGTGATCGGATACCCCGCATAAAGAACTTGCCGGCCTAACTGCCGAGCAGCGGCTGCCAAACCGAGGGCAATAGCTTGGCTTCCCGAAAGTGTCTTATAGGTCCCTGGCTGAGCTTGACGTTGCGGGACTTCGCGACGATATGCCGTCCATTCCGCCGTCTCTCCGAGATGGTACCCCGCTTGAAACGCGCGAAGGTTGGCTTCGCCAAGATCACCGGAGAATTGACGCTTCAAATCGGCTTCCATCGCCGTGACCGATTGGCTGTATAGCCAGGTCAAAAGCCCCAAAATGGTCATGTTCTTGGCCCGACTTTTTTCTTTTCCCGACAAGGGTGTGTCTTTGAGGGCCTCGGCCGTGAGCTTTTTGAAGTCCACTTCCAATACCTGAAACCGGCTGTGGGCATCTTGCAGGGGCTCTGCCTCGGCGGGGAGCCCAGCAATGGCCTTGGATCGCGCATCAAAGCCATCCGTCGAGGCGAGGAGCAACCCCCCTTCCTTGAGTTTGGATTGGTGTTTGATCCAGCCAGCCACATTAAAAGCTACCAGGACATCCGCGGCATCCCCTGGATCAAAGATGGCTTCCGAAGCCATTTGAAATTGAAAGCCCGATACTCCCGAAACGGTGCCTTGCGGGGCACGAATTTCCGCCGGAAAATCACTGAGGGTCCGAACGTCTTGTCCACTCTGTGCCGCGGCCCGAATGAGCTGCGAACCCAAGAGCTGAACTCCATCGCCAGAATCCCCGGCAATCAGAACGACAAGATGGGAAAGGGTTTTAGACATCGGCGTGGACCACGGACACCACCTCGGGTGCGTGCTTTTTAATCGTAGTCTCTACCCCGTTTTTCAGGGTCATTTGATTGACCGAGCAGCCCGCACAGGCCCCGAGTAGTCGGATATGCACCGACATGGCCTTCGTGATTTCGACCAATTGGATGTCTCCCCCATCATTCTGAAGAAAGGGTCGGATTTCATCGAGGGCGACTTGAACGCGTTCTTGGAGATCCATCATGCGTTCCGCGGAGTGGTTTTACATCCAGCCATGGTTGTGATCCGAACGGCTTCCGTCGGGGGGAAATTTTCAATGCGATCGGTCAAGGCGGTAATCATATTCTGCGTCACCTGCTTAAAAGCCTCTACGGAAGGACCCTGGGTCTGAAGGGCCGCGGGATGACCCACGTCGCCCGCTTCACGAATGCTCTGAATCAAGGGCACCTCCCCAAGGAAAGGCACCTCCAGCTGATAGGCCAGCTGTTGCGCCCCTTCCTTACCAAAGAGGTAGTATTTCATGTCCGGCAATTCTGCGGGCGTAAAGTAAGCCATGTTTTCGACGATGCCCAGAACGGGGACTTGAATGGCATCCATTTGGAACATCCCCACGCCTTTGCGTGCATCCGCCAAAGCGACATGCTGCGGGGTAGATACCACTACCGCCCCGGTAATCGGCAGGGCTTGCACGATGCTCAAATGGATATCGCCTGTTCCAGGAGGCAGGTCAATGAGCAAAAAATCCAGTTCACCCCAATGGGTTTCTTGAAGCATTTGATTGAGGGCCTTCGTGGCCATTGGGCCTCGCCAGACCACGGCTTGATCCGTCCCAGCAAAAAATCCAATGGACATGACTTTCACTCCGTAGGATTCCACGGGTTCCATTTTGCGAACGCCTCCGATCTCCGTGCCACCGGGCCGGTCACTTACTACATCAAACATCAAAGGCATCGAGGGTCCGTAGATATCCGCATCCAAAATGCCCACTTTGAATCCCATGCCTACCAAGGTCACGGCCAAGTTGGCCGTTATGGTCGATTTACCCACCCCTCCTTTGCCGGACGCGATAGCCACGACGTGTTGGATGCCTGGAATGGCCTTGCCGCGAAGAACAGTGCTTGCGGGAGTTTCGGGCGCTTCAACGATCAGATGAATCGTAAGCTGAATCTTCGGATCGATGCGCGCATGGATGGCTTTGAGGACCTCCACTTCTAATTTTTTCTTTTGGTGTAGCACGGGGCTATCACACACGACATCTAAAATGATTTCGGAGCCCATGATTTGCACGTTGCGCAATCCATCGGATGCCATCAGCAATCCTTTGCCCGAGGCATTCGCCACGGCGCTTAAGGCTTCTTCAACTTGTTTACGTGTGACCATGCCGCAAAATTACGGCGCAAGGGCGGGAAGGCCGTGACTTTTATCAAGCAATGTGTATGGGCGGAGAACTCAGCTCTTCGGGTAAGGTCTTATTTGCCAGCTGGCCGCAGGCGGCATCAATATCCTTGCCGCGGGAACGACGAACCTTGGCGGTGACACCGATTCGCTCGAGCGCCGTCACATAGGCTTCAATGGCTTCAGGTTCTGCTTGTTGAAAGCGTTCGTCCCCAATGGCATTGTATTCAATCAAGTTGACTTTGACTGGGATACGCTTGCATAATTGCACCAGGGCTTCCACATCCTCAGGTGTGTCATTCACGCCTTTCCAAACGACATATTCAAACGTGATTCGGCGCTTCGTAGCGCGATACCAATATTCCAGAGACTCACGGAGTTCAGCAATGGGCGCCACGTCATTGATAGGCATGATTTGAGAACGGACCTCATCCCGGGCCGAATGCAAACTCACGGCCAAATGAAACTTCACGCCATCGTCTGCCAGTTTTTTGATCATCTTGGGTAAGCCCACGGTAGAAAGGGTAATGCGCCGAGGGGAGAGACCCAATCCATCCGGCTGAGTAATCTTTTTAATCGCCGTTAACACATTATGGTAGTTCATAAGCGGCTCACCCATACCCATGAAAACGATATTCGTGAGTGGCCGGCCAAAGTGCTCCAATCCCTGCTGATGGATGGCCCGCACCTGATCATATATCTCCTCGGGTTCTAGGTTGCGCATTCTTTTCAAGCGAGCTGTGGCACAAAATGCACAATTTAAACTGCATCCTACTTGGGAGCTCACGCACGCCGTGATGCGCTTTTCCGTCGGAATCAAAACGGATTCCACAATTAACCCATCGGGGAGCTTGACCGCATTTTTGATGGTGCCATCCGACGAATGCTGGGCTTGTGTCACCGCATTAGGGTGGATAGCATATTCGGCGGATAGGCGTTCCTTCAGGGCATGCGGGATATTGCGCATGTCTGAAATGGCATGAACGCCCTTCGCCCAAATCCAATCGTAGACCTGTGCCGCCCGATAGGACGGCTCGCCCCATTCGGCAAAGAGGTCTTGCAAGTCGCCTTTGGAAAGACTGCGGAGATTTTTGGGTGCTGTACTCATGGATTGACTCGTTGCAAGGACCCGAATTGGACCTTGTTCTTGCGAAAGGAATAGAACACCGCTTCTCCCTGGACAAGCTCGCTCGAGGCGCTCCGGCGAGGAAGGGTTTGCACCCTGTCTTTGCTATTGTTGTAGAGCACCGTGTAGAGCATTTCGGCCTCCGGAGTAATAGTCACCGCCACAACATTGGAAGTTCGGGCATTGCGCATCACCACCGGACGGCGTATTCCAAAGCGCTTAGAATTGGCTTTGTGGTCGTTAAAGATGAGGTGCAATTGCTTACCATCGACCAAAGGCAGGTAACCAGAAGCTCGGCCCCCGTCGTTCTTGGAAAACTGCCGCTTGGGCACATGACCGGACCATTCGATTTGACCCTTATCGGATATGCCAAAAGCGATGATGTCGTAATAGTAATAATAGTAATTGGTTACGGTTCCGTTGCGCGTTTGGGTCGTCACCACTTGCATTTCGTAGTCTTCGGCCACGACAAAGGCGCCGCCATCTGGACGATGCAAGAAATGGCGAAAGACAAAGTCCTCGCGTATTTCCGCACCCCGAGTGGCCCGCCCCGTGCTCATAAACTCATCCAAGAATTCGGGCGAAAAGGGAGTTAAGTGGGTGGAAATTACCGTGGCTTCGGCCTGATCCAGGGTCGTATAGAACATTCCCTTCATAGAGGCTTGGTTGTAGCCTTGCTCCGAATAAAATCCAGCCACGGCCATGGTGTTGTTGCCGAAATCCAGTTCCATCCCCATATTCGTGACGAAGACTCGATCTAGCCCTAGGTCGATTTCAAAAACTCGATCGTCCTTGCCGCTGAGGCGGTAGACGATAAACTCTTCGTTGGACTGCCCCCAAACCCAGCGCTCTCCTTTATTTCGTTCCGGCGTCTTTTTACCAATGAAGTAGACATCCCCGGCGTTCGTTACATCGGAGCGGTACAAGCTGAAGTAGCGGTCCAAAATGTCAAGTTCAATGTCCTTGGCCCACAAGAGCTCCAGCTGCAGGTTGTACACGGCCACCGAGAATTTCTCATTATCCCGAATACTGTAATCCGGATTGGAGAAAATCATGAACTTCTGACGATCCTGCGAAAAACTCACCTTAAAGCTCCCCTTGTACTTTCGGCGAGCATCCAGTCGTTCCACCACCCTGAGTTCTTTGGGGTCTCCATGGGTGTCAAGTACTTGAAGGAGAAGAATTTTTTGGTCCGTCTGACGATTGTAGGATTGCAAAAAGATGTAAAATTCCCCCTGAACCACGTGAGTCGAAATTAATTCGGTCCGGTCCCCTTGATAAATGATCTGGTCGATTTCCGATTGCCACACTTGCTTGGAGGTCTTTCGGTCATATTTCGCAAAAAACCAGCGGTTTGCTGTTAATATCGCGTATCGACTACCGTACGTGTAAAAAGCATTGGAATCCAAGTCCAAAATGTCCTGGGTTTGTACTTCTCGGTATCGGTAGGGCATACCCCATTGCAGCTCATAGGCGGGTAATTGGCCGTACAAAGCTGGACCAAATGCCCAGAAAAAAAGAAAAATGTACTTCAATGAACGCATTGTGGCAGGGTTTTGGAATATTTGCAAAGAAACGATGCAACGATGAAGACGCACCTTTTTTCCTTTTTGACCGTTACCCTCCTAGCCGTGGGAATCCTCCCTAAGGCCTATGGGCAAACGGTCGTGGTGAAAAAACGAAACGTCGAAACCGGCGAAGTGTATCAATCAAATACAAGCAATACCAATGCCAACGCCGCGCTGAACCAAGCGATTAAATACAACTTTCTCCCCTTCTTCATTGGTGAAATGCCCTTTGGCTACGAGATAAAATTGAATAATTACCTCTCGGCGGAGGCAGGTTTAGGCATCACGACCAACAATTCCCTCGACGAATTGCTCTACTCGGGATATGAAGACTTTTATGATTTGGCAGATCGCAATCTGCTGAATCTAAGCCATTATGCCACGTTCAAAATCTTTCCTGAGGGCAATGCATTTGACGATGGATATTATTTGGGATTCGACTACCACTACCGTCCTTACTCCAAGGGCTTTAACCTAAACGGTAGCACCTTTCGTGCGACGAAGCGCTTCACGGATATCGGATTGGTCTTTGGCTTTCAGGGGCGGCCTTCGGAACACATTATGCTCGACGTCTATGCCGGGGTGGCTCAGCGTCATATCAACTGGGATCGCCCAACAATTAGCCAAATCATTGATCCCATCACGGGAGAAGTCGTCGCGGCCATCAATATCAACAATGACCGATACCCTACTCTGGGCGGATTACTTGGCTTCAAAGTGAGCTACTTATTTGGGAAATCCATCATTCAAGGATCTTCATCCAAATCCTCCGCTTCCCAGAGCAAATCCAAGAAAAAAACCAAACGGCGGCGCCGGCGGCGGCGCTAACAAAAAAGCCCGGGCAAGAGCCCGGGCTTTTTATTTGATGCGACCCACGTCGCGACTCCTTAAATGATCATGAGGGCATCGCCATAGCAGAGGAATCGATATTTTTCCTTGACCGCTAAGTTGTAGATTTCCATGGTTAATTCGTGTCCCGCAAAGGCGCTGGTTAACATGAGCATGGTGCTTTGGGGCCCATGGAAATTGGTGATTAAGGCGTCCGCCGTCGTGAATTCATACGGAGGGAATATGAACTTACTCGTCCAACCCGTGGTCGGCTTCACTCGATTGTCTGTAATAGTCGAACTCTCCATGGAACGAATGACGGAGGTACCCACCGCGACCACGCGCTTTTTATTGGCCTTAGCGCGGTTGATTTTGTCCGCGGTGTCGTCATATAACCAGAATTGCTCCGATTCCATCTTGTGCTTGGAAAGGTCTTCCACCTCGACTAATCGAAAGGTGCCCAAGCCCACGTGCATGGTCATTTCGGCCGTTTCAATGCCTTTGATCTCCATGCGCTTGAGTAGGTGCTTGCTGAAGTGCAAGGATGCCACAGGTGCTGCCACCGCTCCTTCTACCTTCGCAAAAATGCTTTGGTAGCGGTCCGCATCTTCGGGCTCTAAGGGGCGCTGCACATAATTGGGCAGGGGGGTCTCGCCCATTAACTTCAATTTCTCCCGGAACTCTTCATAACTCCCATCATACAGAAAGCGCAAGGTGCGCCCCCGTGATGTGGTGTTATCAATGACCTCAGCCACGAGCGAATCGTCATCGCCGAAATAGAGCTTATTGCCGATGCGGATTTTACGGGCTGGATCGACCAAAACATCCCAAAGGCGACTTTCCGCGTTCAATTCGCGCAACAGGAATACCTCGATCAAGGCGCCCGTTTTTTCCTTGTTTCCCCACATGCGTGCCGGAAAAACTTTGGTGTTGTTCATCACCATCAAATCGCCTTCGTCGAAGTAGTCCAAAATGTCCTTGAACTGTCGGTGCTCTACTTTGCCCGTCTCGCGGTGGACGACCATCATGCGTGCATCATCGCGGTAATCGGTGGGGTATTGCGCGATCTGCGACTCAGGCAAATCATACGCAAAATGGGAGAGCTTCATTTTCATAGGCGGCAAAGATACCCTTTTGCATAGGGGGTTGTCAAGTGTTTACCCAAACTTCCTGCCCTAGCCTGCTTTGCAAGGGCCAGATAGAGGGTCTGAAAACTACGCTGACAAGGCGTCCAGGACCTCCTGAACGGAATGGCTCTCATCGAGGCTAAAGTCCCCCACATGGGTGCGAACCAAGCCCGCCAAATACGCCCCACATCCCATCGTGGCCCCGAGGTCATGCGCCAAGCTCCGGATGTAGGTGCCTTTGCTGCAGGTGATGTCCACAATCCAGGAATCGCCCTCCGTTTCGACAAATTCCAAGGCAAAGATGGTAACGCGCCGGGACGGCATGTCCACCTCCTTCCCCTGACGGGCTTCGGCGTAAGCGCGCTTACCGTCCACTCGCACTGCACTGTAGATAGGTGGTATTTGTTCGATTTCCCCCAGGAATTTTTGCATGACCTCCTCATGGAGGGCCTCACTCCATGCGGGTATAGGCTGTCCAGTGGGTAGGATGTCCGACTCCGCATCGTAACTCGCCGTAGTCGCACCAAGCTTCACTACCGCTCGGTACCGCTTTTGGGTGTCGACCCAATGAGGGATCGTTTTCGTTGCGCGACCTGCGCACAAGACCAGGACGCCCGTTGCGAGCGGATCCAGGGTGCCGGCATGGCCTATTTTGATTTTAGCCCCGTATCGGCGTTTCAAGGCATTTCGCACTTTAGCCACCACATCGAAGGAAGTCCAACCTAGGGGTTTGTCCACGGATAGAATCCAGCCCGCCTGCAGAGTGTCTAAATCGGGGGGGATAATCATGCCATCACAGTCCACGCTGCAGCCAGGGTACCCATCGCCAAGCAATAGATTGCGAATCCGGAAAGTTTGGCGCGTTTGACTAGGTTGAGCATGATTTTACATGCCCACAATCCCGTAATGAACGCCGCAATAAAACCCACTAACAATGGAATTAAATGCTGGCTTTGATCAACCTCTGACATGGAGAAGAGATCCATGGAGTCCATCGCCATCTTCCCCATGATTAATGGGACAACCATTAAAAAGCTAAAGCGAGCAGCACGTTCCCGGTCAATGCCAAGAAGAACCGACGTAGAAATGGTCGCACCAGATCGGCTGATCCCCGGCAAAATGGCGATGGCTTGAGCGATACCAATGACAAGGGCATCCATTTTGGAAACTTTCTTGTGCGTTTTTTTGGCGCGATCAGCCAAGAAAAGAAGGAGACCCGTGATAATAAGCATGACCCCCACGAGAAGAACATTTCCATCAAAGAGCATTTCGATGACATCTTCGAAATACAGTCCAACAATCGCCGCGGGAATCATGGAAAGGAGTATGGACATGGCAAAGCGGCGATCCTCTGTTTCTCCTCGGAACAATCCGATGAGAATTTGACGGATATCCTTTTGAAATGTTACAACCGTTGCGAGCGCTGTCGCTCCATGAACGGTCACGGTAAACATCATATTACTGCCCGGACTCCACGTCGAACCTAATATGTTTCGAGCCAGTTCCAAGTGGCCCGAGGAGCTCACCGGTAAAAATTCTGTTAGACCTTGAATAATGCCCAGAATTAGGGCATTCCAAATCTCTCCGTTCATGAGTTCGGGCGGCGTAAAATCGCAAACACCTCGACGATAAATCCGATAACGATGAACAACGGCGCCCACGTGATCCGACGCGCACTGAATAGTTCTTCGTTGTACACGGTGGGATCCTCGGAGCCCCCGCCGGCCATGAGGATAAATCCAAGGATGATGAACGCAATACCGACCGCAAACAAGAGGTAATTGGTTTTATCGAAGAGAAAAGAATTCTGGCTCATTATTCGTACAGTTGATTCGTTTTGAGGGCGAGATATCGGCGGACCGCTAGGGCGGTACTCGTGGCCGTTAGAATAAGTCCTACCAACGTCATGGCGACTACCTCCATGAGCCACAAGGTCCATGGAAGTGACGTGGCTAATTCGGGATAAACTTGGCGGATAGACTGGAACAAAAAGCCCAATAGGACAGCCGCAAAAAGTCCTCCAAATAGACCCAGACGCAAGCCTTGACGCAAGAAGGGCCGGTGGATAAATGCTTTAGTTGCTCCTACGAGCTGCATCGTTTTGATGGAGAAACGGCGAGCATAAATAGCTAAGCGGATCGAGCTATTGATCAAGGCCATCGAAACTAAGAGCAGCACAACGGCGGCCGCAAGCATGGCGGAGGTGATGCGTCCAATGTTTTTGTGAATTGCCGAAATCAAGGCCCGGTCGTACACCATGTCTTCGACGATAGACTCTTTCATCAGGCGGGCTTTGAGATCCTCCAAGACCTCTGGGGTGACAAAATCCGCGTTGAGTTTGAGGTCCAAGGCGTCGCTTAAGGGGTTATACCCCAGGAAATCCACAAAGTCTTCACCCAATTCGGACTGGAATTTGGCGGCGGCATCTTCCTTGCTCACGTAAATGATTTGCCGGACCTCCGGGGACATGGACCAAGTGGTCACCAAAGCTTCTCGTTGGGCCGTGGTAGTCTCGGGCTGAAGGAAGAGGGTGAAGGTGAAATTTTCTTTGAGCTCGTCCGTAAGCGTCCTGGCCTGATACAGCAGCGTCATCATCACCCCCAACACGAAGAGAACCAAGCCGATGCTCACGATGACCGAGAGGTAGGAATAGCGCAAGCGCTTCCGATTAAACTGGTCTTCTCCTTTGGCTCGGCTCATACTGCAAATCTAACGAATTGCCCGGCTAATTGGGTAGGATTCCCCCACGGAATACCGAGTCAAACAGCGCTGCTCAATCTCCGCCCACGGCGTACTTTTGCTCCCATGGACTACCGCCCGACTGAATTGGATGCCAAATGGCAAGCATACTGGAGAGCCCATGGGACATTTTCGGCTGAATTCCCGAGTGAGAAGCCCAAATTTTACGTGCTCGATATGTTCCCCTACCCCTCTGGGGCGGGATTGCACGTGGGCCATCCCCTGGGCTACATCGCCAGCGATATCGTGGCTCGGTACAAGCGCCATCGGGGGTTCAATGTGCTCCATCCGATGGGTTACGATGCCTTTGGATTGCCTGCTGAGCAGTACGCCATCCAGACGGGTCAGCATCCTGAGGTAACCACCGAAAAGAACATTGCCCGCTACCGCGAACAGCTGGACCGCATCGGCTTTAGCTTCGATTGGACCCGCGAGGTTCAGACTTGCCGCGCTGATTTCTACCGTTGGACTCAGTGGATATTTATTCAATTATTCCACAGCTGGTACAACAAAACCACGGATCGCGCGGAACCCATCGCCTCCCTCCAAGCCTACCTGGATTCGAATGGAACGGAGGGGCTTCAGGCCTCCTGCCATGGAGACCCTGCCTGCACTCCGGCAGAATGGGCGCGTATGGATGCGTCAGAGCGCGAGGCCTTTTTGCAGCATTTCCGTCTGGCCTTCCGATCCGAATCCGTCGTCAACTGGTGCCCCGCTTTGGGCACGGTGTTGGCCAACGACGAGGTCGTCGATGGACGATCAGAGCGCGGTGGTCACCCTGTCGTCCAAAAACCTATGCTTCAGTGGAGCTTGCGCATTTCCGCCTACGCCCAGCGCCTGTTGGACGGGTTGGATGGCCTCGATTGGTCTGATTCCATGAAGGAAACGCAGCGCAATTGGATTGGCCGCAGTCAAGGTGCACGTGTTCGCTTTGCCCTTCCAGGCATACCCGGCGAGGCCCTGGAGGTCTTTACCACTCGCCCGGATACGCTTTTCGGCGTCACTTTTATGGTGGTGGCTCCCGAGCATCCCTGGTTGGTCACTCTGACCACAGAGGCGCAACGCGCGGAGGTCGAGGCCTATCAGGAAACTTCGGCACGGCGGAGTGAGCGTGACCGCCAGGCCGATACCAAAACGATTTCGGGTGCCTTCAGCGGTGCCTACGCCCTACATCCCTTTACGGGAGCCCCCGTGCCCATTTGGACGAGTGACTACGTATTGATGGGTTACGGCACGGGCGCCATCATGGCAGTTCCTGCGCACGACAGCCGGGATTATGCCTTCGCCAAGCACTTCGGCCTGCCCATCCAAGAAGTGGTGGCCGGCGGCGACCTGGACGTAGAATCCTATGACGCCAAAGAGGGCATTTTGGTGAATTCCGACTTTTTGAACGGCTTGCCGGTTAAGGATGCCATCGAGCGCGCCATCGCCGAAGTGGAAGCCCGCAAATTGGGCGAGCGCCGCATCCAATACCGTTTGCGCGATGCCGTGTTTGGCCGACAACGCTACTGGGGCGAGCCCATTCCGGTGGCCTACCGCGACGGGGTGCCTGAGACGCTTCCCTTAGAGGAGTTGCCTTTGGTCTTGCCCCCCGTGGATGCCTATTTGCCCACCGAAGACGGCGAGCCGCCCTTGGCGCGTGCGGAAAACTGGGAAACCCTCGAAGGACTCCCCCTCGAGACGACCACCATGCCCGGTTGGGCAGGAAGCTCTTGGTATTTCTTACGCTACATGGACGCTCAGAACGACGGCGCCTTTGCCGCGAAAGACAAAGTGGACTATTGGAACCAGGTAGACCTCTATGTGGGTGGCAGCGAGCACGGCACCGGCCACCTTCTCTACTCCCGTTTCTGGGGCCATGTCCTGCATGACTTGGGCCATATTCCCTTCGCCGAGCCATTCCAAAAACTGGTCAACCAAGGGATGATTCAAGGTATTTCGGCCTTTGTGCACCGCCTGGAAGACAGTCAGACCTATGTGAGTTCCGACGCGGTCCAGGGCCGCAAAACCCAGCGCATCCACGTCGATGTGCACTATGTGAACGAAAAGGACGAATTGGACCGTGACGGCTTCAAAGCCTGGCTGCCCGAATTTGCTGAGGCCACTTTCGAACCGGCCGATGGCCCCATCAAGCTGGACCGCGAAGTCGAGAAGATGTCCAAGTCCAAGCACAACGTCATCAACCCCGACGCCATCTGTGCCGACCACGGCGCCGATGCCCTTCGCCTCTACGAAATGTTCCTCGGGCCCCTGGAGCAGTCCAAGCCTTGGGACACCAAAGGCCTAAGCGGCGTCACCGGATTCTTGCGCAAAGTGACGCGCTTGATGGACAAGCGCAGCGTCCAAGCAGCGAGCAAAGACGAACTCAAGACCCTGCATAAGCTGATCGAAAAAGTGGAGAAGGACATGGAAAACCTGTCCTTTAACACGACCGTGAGCGCTATGATGATTGCGGTCAATGAGTGGTCGAGCCAAGCCTCCATTTCGGAAGCCACTTTGCGCGATTTGGCCGTGCTGTTGTCGCCTTTAGCGCCGCATTTGGCCGAAGAGCTGTGGGAAACCTTGGGCCAAGCCCCGAGCGTGGCCTATGCCCCCTTCCCCGTGCTGAATCCCGACTACCTCGTGGAAGACGCCGTGCAGTATCCCGTTCAGTTCAACGGCAAGACGCGCTTCTTCATCGAGGTTCCCACGGGCAGCGCCCCGGGCGAGGTGGAAGCGGTAGTTCGCGGACATGAAAAGACGGACAGCTATGTGGACGGCAAAACGATCCGAAAGATCATCGTCGTTCCCGGCCGTATCGTGAATGTGGTTATCGGGTAAGAAACACTCCCTGCCGAGCACCCCGGCACCGAGCGTACTGCCGCGGCCTGATTAATCGGCCTAAAGCGCCGCTAAGGAGTCAATCTGCGCTTTCAAGGGCGCCATGTGCGCTTCGAAGCTCGCCCAAAGTTTGGCGGGCAAGGGTTCGGTTCGCTGCATAGGCTCACGCAAGGGGTCGACCTGCTTGCCATTTTTCCAAAAGCGGTAGCATACGTGGGGTCCTGTGGCCAAGCCCGTAGAACCCACGTAGCCAATGACCTGGCCCTGCTCTACATGCACCCCATTCCGAATGCCTTTGCCAATACGGCTCATGTGCAAGTACTGGGTCGTGTAGGTTCCATTGTGTTTGACCTTCACATAGTTGCCATTGGCGCTCGTATACGTGGCTGCGATGACCGTGCCGCCCGCCGTGGCCAGAATGGGCGTGCCCGTCGGTGCGGCATAGTCCGTGCCCAGGTGAGCTTTCCAGCGTTTCTGAACCGGGTGAAAGCGGTTTTTGGAATAGCGTGAGGTGATGCGTGCAAACTCCAAGGGCGCTTTCAGAAACATGCGCTTGAGTCCCTCTCCTTCCTCGGAATAAAAATCGCGGATGCCGTTGGCCTCGTCTTCATAGCGGAAAGCGTAGTAGGGCTTGCCGTTGTGGACAAAGCGTGCGCCGAGGATTCGGCCCGTTCCCACGAAGGAGGTGTCATCGACAAACCGCTCCTCAAAAATGACCTCAAACCGGTCGCCCTTTTGGATGCGGAAGAAGTCAATGGTCCAGGCATAGACCTCGCTGAGGCGGACGGCGACGGCGGGGGAAACATTTTGGTTCGAGAGGGTTTCATACAGGGAGCCCTCAATCGTCCCGGCAACCGCCCGCTGGACGACTTTGGTGGGCCGCTCAACTCGTTGAACATACAGACTATCTAGTCCAAAAACCAGGTATTCGGTTTGGGAGGATTCGTAGATGAAGTAGTGGGCCGCCGCCGCGCTATCCGCACTACGGAAGACCCAATAGGCATCGCCTGCACGCCAGCGTCGGGGATTAAAGACATCCTTAGAACGATTGAGTAGATCCGATATGGTAGAATAGGGAACGCCGATCTCGTCCATCACAGAGCCAAACGCCTGACCCTCCTTGACGATGTAGCGCGTCGGGGCATAGTCGGCCAGTGAGATGCCATACATGCTCCCAGGATCGACCACCTCTCCAGAATCCCCTGGAAGTAGCAGGGCGCCTTCGCCGCTACAGGCCCGAACCATGAAGTAAAGCAGTGTGACGGCCAAAACACCCAAAGCCCCTGCTTTGAGACTGCGCGTGAGGCGTTTTTTGAATTTCTTAGAAGAAGTCATAGGGCCGGTGGGAAAAGTCAAAACTACGGACCACCACCTGGATAGCCATGCAAAAATTCATATTTGGCGCAGAGATTATCCGGCCGGCCTTCACCCTATAAAACGAAAAAGGGTTAGTGTTCTCTGGCGTAGCGATCTACAAAAGACTTACCCCATTCAGATTGTTCTTCGTCGGACCAGAGAAAGGGGAAAAAAATGCGCTTTTGGAAACGCGGAGGAAGGTATTTCTGCCAATTGGTCCCCCCTGTTGCACGAGCATCTGCTGGTTGCTTAGCGAGATATCGAACGGCTGAGCGGTAATGCTGAAGGGGCCACAAGACATTGACGTATTGATCGTAGGTGCGCAGTTCTTTTTTTAGCTCTTCGCTCAAAGTGCCCGCCTCAAGCATACGTCGCGCTTGGTCTGAAATAGATTGTTGATAAGCCTTTTTGGCGCGCTTTAAGAAAGTCTCCCCATAGTGCGTTTCAAATTGCACGAGGGTGAGTGTCTTTTGCCCATCCTTTTCGATGGTGGCCCCTCTCAACCAGTAGATTTGGGCCAGCAGGGCCTCCACACTTTCTTCGGAACGCATGGCCTCACGCTGTTCGAGGTGGACCAAATCATGCAGATTTGCGCTGGCCAATTCAATCATACGGTATTGTCCTGATTGAAACCCGCTGGCAGGGATCAACGCCATGCGGAACCTCAAAAACTGCTCACGATCCATCCCATCGACCATGACCCCAAAACTGTGCTCCAAGGCACTGAAGTAGCGATTGCAACGACGCATTGCCTCGGCAAGGACGTCGGCTGACACGTCCCCTTTTTCAATGATGGGATCCAACTCATGCAGCACCAGCTTGAAATACAATTCCGTGATTTGATGGTACATGATGAATATGGGCTCATCATGGTGCGAGGTGCGGGGCTGCTGAAGACTTAGCAGGCTATCCAGGCGGATATAATCCCAATAGGTGAGGTAATCTGCCTCGAGAAGTCCATCCAAGAAGTCCAATAATTCCTGGCCCGAAGCCGAATACTTTTCTTTCAGCGCGGCAAGGCGGGCAGTGATCGCATCATCCATAGGGGAAAGGTACGGCAGACTCTATCGTCGAAGGATTAATCGCCCGCCGGTAAGGAAAAGGAAAAGGTCGAACCTAAATGGAGGGAGCTCTGCACTTTGATATATTGACCATGAGCCTCAATAATATGCTTCGCGATAGCCAACCCAAGTCCTGTGCCCCCCACTTTCTTGGATCGATTTCGACTCTTGTCTACCCGGTAGAATCGCTCAAAAATTCGGGTGACATTTTGTTGATCGATTCCTATACCATTGTCTTCCAGAGCGAAGTGGACCATTCCGTCGACATGCTTGAGTTGAATCCGCACAAAGCCGCCCTCTGGCTTTGAGTATTTAATAGCATTGCTCAAAAGATTCACCACGACTTGGTCAATGCGCTCGCGATCCCCTTTGACATGCCAGCGATCTTTGGGGTTATAATCTCGAATAAGTTGAATATCATTGGCCGCTAAGCGATCGACAAATTGTTCCGTGACATCGTCTATCTGGGACGCCATGGAATAGGTCTGAACGTCCAGTTCCAGCTTGTGTGATTCCAAATGGGTCAGCACCTCCATGTCTTGAATCAATCGAATCATGCGATCCACATTGCGGTTGGCTTTTTTCAAATACTCCTTACGCGTCGAGCTACTTTTCACCCCGTCCATGAGGGTTTCAATGTACCCTTGAATGTTAAAAATGGGGGTGCGGAGCTCATGGGAGAGATTCGCAATAAACTCGCGCCTCACATCGTCGCGCGCTTGGTACTTTTCAACTTCCGCGTAGGCCTTTTTATCCCATTCGCTGAGGGCCGTGTGGGAGTCTTCTTGGGTTGATCCTGCTTCGGGGGTAGCACCTGCCACAACCTCATAGACCAGCGGCCACCTGCGATGAACCGTATGTCGGATCAAGGCGTCGATCGCGATGGCGAGGATTGTACCCATGAAGAGGCTCAATACCGTGATTTCAACGATGGGCAGGGTGTCAAAGGTCATGGGAAAACGACCATCTGGCGTATGCGAGTACATCATGACAAGGACCATGGTTCCCCATAGCATCGGTGCGAAAAAGGCGGCCAATAAGGCCATCGTGAGTTCGGACTTGCGTATCATGACTCTCCTTCAAATGTGTAGCCCACCCCTTTGACGGTGCGAACCCTTGAATCTCCGATTTTCTCCCGAATCTTTCGAATATGCACATCAATCGTGCGATCGCCCACCACCACTTCATCCCCCCAGACCTTTTTCATAATGGTCTCCCGGGCATACACCTTACCGGGCTTTTTGGCCAAAAGGGCGAGAAGTTCAAACTCTTTCCGAGGAAGAGATAAGGTCTTGCCATGAATTTCAACGGTGTAGCGCTCTAGATCAATCACCAGCCCATTCCGCTCCAGCCGTGACTGCTTCATGGGCTCATCCCCCGCCCTGCGAAGCAAGGCTTTGACTTTGCTCACGAGCAATTTGGGCCGAATGGGCTTTGTTATGTAGGCGTCAGCTCCCGCATCAAAAGCAGCCAGTTGAGAATAGTCCTCTCCTCTGGCACTGAGCATGGCGACTATGGTGTTGGAAATGGTTGGATTGGAGCGAATCCGCTCACAAACCTCCACGCCATCCATTCGGGGCATCATCACGTCTAACAACACCAAATCAGGCTGAACTTGGATGCACATCTGAACCCCCTTGACCCCATCCTTTGCAACGAAGACTTCGTACCCCTCTTTACGAAGGTTGAAGCTGACGAATTCGAGGATATCTGGGTCATCTTCGATAATGAGAATTTTCTGTGACTTCATGCCATAGCTTCAATGGTTAGGGTAAAGGTATGCCTTGATAATCAGGGCTGTCACGGCTTAACAGTTTAATAAAATGGGTCAAGATGATTTTTTTTCTTACACATTGAATATCAGTTATTTAATGATATTTTAACCGAAATAACCGCGTCGTAAACTTTACAATTCGGTAACATTGGCCGGGATACTTTTGTATCGGAATCCATCGTACACCATTCTGGATTTTTTAAACACATACAAATTTAGACACATGAGTATCTTAGGTATTATCGGGTTTATCCTCGCTGGTTATTCGGTCGTTGCGAATGACTCTGTTCAAACCCTCGGAACATGGATTTCATCGAACAAAGACCGCTTTAAGTGGTGGGTCCTGTGGCTTTCTGCTTCGGGTTTGATGATTTTGACCCTCCTATATGGGTGGTATACCAATGACGGGGATATTTCTTTCGGTCGCTTGGACAAGATCCCATATATGGAAGTCCAATGGTACCATGCTTTGGCGCCTCTCGTTCTCTTGCTGTTGACCCGCCAGGGCATCCCAGTCTCAACCTCCTTTTTGGTGCTTTCGGCCTTTGCCTCCTCTTTTGTCTTGGAGAAAATGCTCATGAAGAGTATCCTGGGCTATGTAGTCGCAGCGGTAAGTGCCTATGTTCTTTGGGTTATTATGTCCAAAATCATGGATGAATCCGAAGACGTGAAGAAATCCCAAAAGTCAACCTGGCGAGTCCTCCAATGGCTGAGCACAGGCTTCCTTTGGTACTCTTGGCTTTCTCAGGACATGGCCAACATCGCCGTGTTTTTGCCCCGTCAATTATCGCTTCCTGAATTGTCCATGATTTTGGTTTTCTTCACCGCAACGATGGGTTGGATCTTCTACACCAACGGGGGGAAAATCCAAAACATCATTATTGAAAAGAAAAACACCAAATACATTCGCTCGGCGACAATGATTGACTTTGTCTATGCCTTCTTGCTCTTGTATTTCAAACAAATGAACAACATTCCCATGAGTACAACCTGGGTGTTTGTCGGTCTTCTTTCCGGACGTGAAATTGCCTTGCAGCAGGGGAGTTTCAAGAAGAAGGGCTTAAAGACGGTCTTCCCCATGTTAATCAAGGATTTTATCAAATTATTAATCGGCTTGACGGTGAGTGTCGGGATTGTTCTCGCCATTCAATACTTCTTCAATAAATAAGCTCTATCAACGCGTTAAAAGAGGGCTTCGGCCCTCTTTTTTTTGGTAACCCCTCCACTTCAATTTCTTCATGACAGGTTAAAATT
>DNWN01000073.1:0-707 GCA_003507115.1 Cryomorphaceae bacterium
TTACTCGTAGTGGGCTTCAAAACCGATGCCGAGGCTAGATTTCGGGCGATTCTCGGTCAAAATGACCGATTGCACCGAAAAGAGATGCCATTTTGTCCGCGGGCGACGCGGGCAAAAAAAGCGCCGCGGCTGGACGGCCGCGGCGCTGAGAGCAGGTGATTCTGCGTTTAGTGCTGTACGATGAACTTGCGCGTCAAGCTCTGGCCATGGACCGAAACCTCCATCATGTAGAGACCTGCCGCCCAACTACTGGCGTCGAGATCGACGCGGTTGTACCCTTCCTCGCCTTTGATGCTTGCGTCACTCAAAATTTGGCCCAGGCTGTTTGTGATGGTGTATTGCACCGTCACGGGCTTGTCCGAATTGAACATAAAGGCACCTTGACCGTCCAAGGGGTTGGGGGAGATGTGACCCAGGAAGAATCCCGGTATCTCGACCTCCGGTACACCAATTCCAACGATGTCGGCTGGAGTTCCAAAAGGAGCTTCCTCCAAGCAGAAGTCATCTAAGGCCCATCCTTGTTTGTCAATCGTAAAGTCGGAACCAAAGCGGAAACGGAATACCAACTTACCCGGATTTTCTACCGTGAACTTGATGGTGGAGTTGATATAGCCGTTCGTGTTACCACTCCATCCTGGTCGGACGATGTCCAGACTGGTCACGTGAACGGTGTTATACCAAAGGCCGTTAGTCAGTGTATTGCCCAG
>DNWN01000073.1:772-11642 GCA_003507115.1 Cryomorphaceae bacterium
GCTATCCAAACGCGTCATCCATGCTTTCGTGCCACTGGCCGCGGAGTTGAGGCCGGTCTGGTTGGGGGTGCCAAACTCCCAATCATGAGCTAAGAGCTTATTGGTCGTGTGTAAGGGCAACCATGCCGGTACGGATGCATCTTCAAAATCGTTACAATATTCATTGTTGATGTCGATAGTTACCTCGTCGAGCGTGGTTACAGGGATGCACATGACGTCATCGGAGGTCAAATTGTCCTGTTTGTTGTTAGGGCGGGCCGTCTCGACGCAGATGTTGTAGGTGCCTGCACCCTGGTTCACCCAAACTTGGTTAAAATCGTACCATTGACGCTGGCCTCTAAGCAAAGGTGAAACATTTCCAGTCTTCTTGTGGACAAAGATGACCGTTTCATAGTTGCTCCATGGTCCGCCATTCACTTGGAAGCGAACGAGGCAAGAGTCCAATTTCTTCGCGCCCGTATTCTCAATACGTACTCGAATATGGGAGGTGTCCCCAGGGATTACGATGTACTCGCGGGTATCCACTTCAACGGGAGAAGCCGAGTTCTGAGGAGGTACGTAGACTTCAAAGTCATCGATTGCCCAGCCTTTGGCCGAAGAACCCGCGGCGGAGGCCATGCGGAATCGCAGGTTGATGGGATTGGGAGAGAAGTTCCAAACGTTCAAGGGGATGGAAGAGGTGATCCATTGACCTCCCGTACTTCCTGCCCATCCTGGGGAGTTCAACGACTGCACGGAAGGGCTACCATAGCCCGAACCATACCAGTTGTAGCCCACAGCCACGGCTGCGTTGCCCAGGGTGTTCCAGTTGCCATTTTGGAAATATTCCACAACGCCGCCATCCGTCGGAGTAAAGTCAAATTTGTGCTTGAATCGCAGCTCGGCAGATACCACCGTATCAAAGTTGGTCAAGGTTGGGATGCGGAGAATCTCCGTCTTGCCTGGCTGATAGTTGTCGGTCAGCCCCGTCACCCAGCAGTTCGCGCCAGATGCTGCACCGTTCCAGCCACTGCCTTTGGCAGGCGTACCAAACTCCCACATTTGCAGGGTGCCAGCTCCACCCTGTGTGAAGAAGCCGGTCTCATCGCCTACGCAGTTGTCAAAACTGACCGGCCCAAAAGAGATAGGATAGCTGGTTGCGCCTGAAGAGATTTTCGACGCGGTATCGTTCAAGGCCATTCCGTCGCCTGCGAGGGTGGTCCAAGCCTTGACTTCGAATTGTCCCACATAGTAGGTGGGTGGGGTAGATACTGTAATGGTTCCTTCCGCTCCGGGGGCCAGAGTGCCAGAGTATGTGGTGGTGTACGTACCGGAGTTACTGGGGGTACACAGGTCATTGATTTGGTAGGTGACGGGGATGCCCGTTTTAGCCGCTGTGCCGTAGTTGCGAACCTTCATCACGACGTCCTGCGGGTTCGCCAAGTTGACGGAGTTCAGCGGTGAGGTCACGATACTCACGCCCACATCTGTGGCGGGCCGATTGTAGATCATCAAATCGTCAATGGCAATATCTGCTAAGGCACCGGAACCAGTCTTGCGACCGAGAATTCTAATTTTGACCACATCTCCCGCATAGGCAGAGAGGTCGACCATCTTATATTTCCAATCATCCGTTTCATCACTTTGCTGCGCTCCGGATATGGGAGCTCCAGCTACGGTTTGCCAGTTATTGCTTCCGTTGGGGACCACTTGGACATTCAAGATGTTGATGTCCGCACCAAACATGTGGTACCAGAATGTCAAGACGGGATTAGTCAAGGCAGATAGGTCGACGCATCGAGTCGTTCCAAACAGCGCCGCTGGACCGTTGTTGCCGTAGCTCGCTTCCGTGTAGAGGTAGTTGCCGCTGCGGGTGCGATTCCATCGAGGACCCGTCGTAAAGGTGGGAGTGAGCGCACTTCCTACGTGCCATGCATAGTCCGCGTTGGCGGGTAAGGGAATGGCTTCCCAATCGGGGGTGTTGAACGTGCCCGGGTTTCCAGAGGTTCCGTTGCCTGCTGCCCAACCGGGTCCATCAAACGTTTGGATGTGAGGGAATTGCGTGATAGGGGCAATGTGCTCGATGAAAAAGGCGCCTAACGTATCATTGCTGGTATTGGGATCGCCAGGTGCTTCGGCCCACACGTAGATATGGTAATTGGCATAGGCACTCAAGTTAGCCTTGGGAGCAAAAGTGTGCGTCGTGGTGTCGCCCAAGTTTAATGTGGTGTAGATGGTGTCCCGTGAGATCACCGTAGTGTTTGTGCTCAAATTCGTTACGGAGAAGGCCACCGGAATCGTGTCGATGGGGAAGAAGCCCTCCGAACGAAGGTGCACAGTGACATCTTCCGAGGAGGTGTACTGACAAAATCCATTCTGAGGGTTGTACATCGCCAGCATTTCAATGTCGGCGGGATCCGGCTCGTACACAGAAATATCATCAATGGCCATGTCACCCAGGTCATTGGCGGCGGTGTTGTTCTTGTTGCCCAAGAAACGGATGCGGATAATCTTTCCCAGGTAGGGATCCAGGTTGACCAAGGCTTTGGCCCAGGGATCATTCTGGTTGGTTTGGGTTTGTCCCGGAATCAAGAAGGCGCCCACCACCCATGAAGGCGTGGTGGAACCCGTATCGATGTCTACGCGCATGTTGCCCATGTTCGCCCCGTATTTGTGGTACCAGAACTCAAGCACAGCGTGGTTGAGGCCGGTGAGCTTGATACAGGGCGTGATGAGCATGGTGTTGTTGTTCGCGCTGCCTTGAGACGCCTCCGTGTAGAGGTATTTACCCCCCCCGGTGGTGTGATCCCCCAAGGGACCGGTGTTGAGCGTTCCGGTTTGGCCAATACGTACCGACCATCCAAAGCCGGTCGTCGTCGTATTCGGCGAAACTTGCCAGTTCTTACCCGATGGAGGGTTGCCTTGCGGCATCGTGCCGCGGTGGGAGGTGCCCGTCGCACCGGTTCCGCTTCCGGGAATCCAGTTGATGTCGGAGAATGACTCGACCCAAGGGAAATTGGTCACCAAATAGGGGAAACTGTTTGGCGTCGTGGTACCGCAGATGGCGGGAGGAGAGGGGTCAATCCAGAACGTGTTGTTGATCGGGGTCGAACTTAAGGAGGGCACACGCACCACATTCGGGCAAGCGCAGTCAAAAATTTCCACATACCAATCCACGGAATCACCTACGACGAGGTTGGATAAGCTGTGGAAATACTCGGCAGAATCTGGACATGCGGAGGAGATCGAAGGAGTCATTTCGACCGTGGTCCAAGAGCCTCCATTCAAACGGTGATGCAACAAAACAGAGTCTACCCCAGATTCCAAGTCTCGCGCTTTCAGGCGAATTTCCTGGGTAGACTGGTAGCGCGCACCGATGGGTTCGCGGCGAGGAATCAAGTTGAAGGTGTAAGAGGGGGGAATCAACTCACAGGGAGCGGCTTCCACTTTCACGTTGTCTACAAACCATCCTGCCGGGTTGGCGGTACCATAGGGAGAGCGGTATTCGAGGATGAATTGAATCTTACAATTCGCATATCCTTGGCCGGTTCCACTTGGCCCGGTGCCGATAATACTCGAAATGTCAAACGTTTCCCCAACCCACCAGGTGGCGGAGGGAGCGACGCCTGTTCCCGCAGTGGTCAAACCACCCCAGTAAGGCGTATTATTCGGGTTGGCATAAGAAAGTTCGTTGAAATAGCCCGTGGTGGGGAATCCACCGGAGGGCCCTCGGTAGTGGGTACCGGTCAATCGAGTCCAGGTAGCACCGTTGTCGTTCGAAACGCGCACATAGGCTTGCTGACCGAAGTGGACTTTACAAATTTGGTCAAACTGGAGGCGGACAAAGATGTTTCCCGTCGTTGCGAAGGCATCTGTTTCGAAAATGACCGAGTCAAAAGGGACAATTTTGGCGTGGTAACTGTTTGGGGCTGATACAGAAAATGCGGAGGTATCATTCCAATAGGGTATGGTCGTGCCTGGCGTAGTGTGGAAGGTCGTTACAGAGTCTGGACCCGAGGGAGGATCAAATTTCTCATGAAAAACAATCGTGATCGGGCTCGTCTGAGACATAGCCGCCCATGAGGAGACCAGGGCGATGGCTGTTAAAAAGCGACGCAGGCGTTGTTTCATTGTGGAGGTGTTAGGGAAAGTCCGCATTCACCAAATATACACTTTTAGCCGTGTGTTTGGACTAGCGTATTCTCAACCGTAGCAAGCTTTTGCCCCCCAATTTCCCTTCTAATTCATCTCCGGGAGAAACGGGCCCCACCCCGGCGGGGGTTCCTGTAAATAGCAAATCCCCTGTTTTCAGGGTGAAATACTCGCTCACATGGGCAATGAGCTGCTCCAATGGAAAAATGAAATCGGCGGTGGTTCCGGACTGAACTTCCACACCATTTTTCTCTAAACTGATTTGAAAATGACCGGGTTTAATGGGGCCGGGAATCCAAGTCCCCAGGACTGCAGAGCCATCAAATCCCTTGGCTTTTTCCCATGGAAGACCCTTGGACTTCAGGGTGTTTTGAAGATCTCGGGCCGTAAAATCGATTCCCACGGTCATGGCATCGACGTAAGACCAGGCAAATTCGGGTTCAATAAATTTCCCCACTCGGCCGATACGCACGACCCACTCAATCTCGTGGTGAATGTCCTGGGACCAAGAGGGAATCACAAAAGGTAGACGGGGTTGCAGAATAGCGGAATCGGGTTTGCAAAACACGACGGGTTCCGTGGGCACAGCATTGCCCAATTCGGTCGCGTGATCGCGGTAGTTTCGGCCGATACAGAGGATTTTCATCGCATAGCCAGGCGTATCGCCGTGAGGATTTTTTTCGTGTAGAGCGGGAAGTCGGCATTCTGAATCCAAGAATAGTACCCTGGATCTTTTTCCAGGACGCTCACTACCGTTTGGTTCTTGTATTTGCCAAAAGAGAATTGCTCTACGCCGTCTTTGTTGAAGGTGATGAAGCCCGCAAAATCAGCCGCTTGATGCATGTTGCTGAATTCCGCGAGGCCCTGAATGCTCTCGGGTAAGTCGGGATAACGCTCGACTTGGGCCTTTAAGACATCCCATGTGGCGCGCACATCGGCTTCCGCATTGTGGGCATTTACGAGTTCGGTTTGGCAGTAAAATTTGACCGCGGCAGAAAGGGTGCGCTGCTCTTTTTTGTGGAAGATGTTTTGGACATCGACTGCATGCACTTTGCGCATATCCATATCGACGTCTGCGCGGAGAAATTCCTCGGCCAATAAGGGAATGTCAAAGCGGTTAGAGTTGTATCCAGCGACGTCGCAGTCCTTCATGAATCCCGCAATTTCCGGAGCGAGGTCCCGGAAGGAAGGGCTGTTCGCCACCATCTCGTCCGTAATGCCATGAATCTCTGTAGAGCTTGGCGGAATGGGCATTCCCGGGTTGATGCGCCACACTTTGGTCGTTTCGGTTCCGTTGGGTTCCACCTTGATCACGCACATCTCGACGATGCGGTCGTGCACGACTTGGATGCCCGTGGTTTCGAGGTCAAATATGCACAGCGGCCGATGGAGCACCATTAGATCTCGCGGTTGAGATCCCATTGCTCAAGGTAGTCCGCCACACGGCGCACAAACATGCCCCCTAACGCTCCGTCGACCACACGGTGGTCGTACGAATGAGAAAGGAACATCCGGTGTCGGATGGCAATGACATCGCCCGATGGGGTTTCCAGCACGGCGGGGACTTTGCGGATGGCCCCTAAGGCCAAAATGGCCACTTGGGGTTGGTTGATGATGGGCGTACCCATCACGTTGCCAAATGTGCCCACGTTGGTGACCGTGTAGGTGCCGCCCTGGATATCGTCGGGAGCCAGTTGATTCGTTCGCGCTTTGTCCGCGAGCTCATTCACGGCTTTGGCCAAGCCAGATAGGCTGAAGCGGTCCGCGTTTTTGATCACTGGGACAATCAAGTTGCCGGAGGGAAGCGCCGTAGCCATACCCAGATTGATGGGCTTGTGCTTCACGATGGTCTTGCCGTCGATGCTCACATTGATATTCGGGAAGTCTTTGATCGCCTTGATCACCGCTTCCATGAAGATGGGGGTGAAGGTCAGTTTTTCGTTTTCGCGCTTCTCGTAGCTCGACTTGATCTTGTTGCGCCAAAGCACGATGTTCGTCACGTCCGCTTCGACAAAGGAGGTCACGTGGGGGGAGACGTGCTTGCTCATCACCATGTGGTCGGAGATGAGGCTGCGCATACGGTCCATTTCGACCAATTCGTCGCCGGGGAAAATCGTGGGTTTGGGCGCCGTAAAGCCATGGCCGGAAGAGACGGGGGCTTTAGCCGAAGATGAGGGCGCCGGGGTCGCCGATGCAGGTGTTGCCGCGACCGCTGCCGCAGCAGGGGCCTGAGCGCGCTGCGCGATGTAGGCGAGTAAGTCGCTTTTGGTTACTCGGCCTTCGTGGCCAGAACCGGAGATGGAAACGAGTTCGGTTTCGCTCACCCCTTCGGCCTCCGCGATGCTGCGGACCAAGGGGGAGAAGAAGCGGCCTTCACTTTCACGCGGGATGGCGCCTGTGGACGCCTTGACGGCATCCGTGGCGACAGAAATCGCCGCGGCCGCCGTTTGAGGGGTTGGATTTTCCGGGGCCTGGGGAACCGGCGTGGCCGCGGGGGCTACCGCCTCAACCGCCGCCGGGGCGGCAGGGGCATCGCCTACGGCCGGGGCGTCACCGTCTGTTTGGATCTGAGCGATAACCTGACCTACTTGAATGACATCATTTTCTTGAAAGAGGCATTTGACCAACACGCCGGCCACGGGCGAAGGGATATCGCTGTCCACCTTGTCGGTGGCAATGGTCAAGACGGATTCGTCTAAGGCAATCGTCTCGCCTTCCTTCTTCAGCCACTGCGTGATCGTTGCCTCGGCAACAGATTCGCCCATTTTGGGCATCGTCAATTCAAACATAGATTCTCAGGTTGTCCGGCAAATTTACGTCAAAAGCTTCCGCCGAATAAGGCGATGAGGTCCAATTCTGGCCGCCAATTTTCGGCATAGCGCAGGTCAGCATCGTGCGCAATGTCATCGGTGAAGGTCCCCGGCCCATGTTGGAAGACACTTGGGCGCAAGGGGGGCAGGTGTGGTCCAGGGACCAGGTAGCCGACCCAGGTCATTCGGCCCCAAAGCACGGGGGGGACATGGGAGAGCATCCGGCGCCCTCGCTTTGTCCAGAGCAGCAAGGCCACGCCGCACAAGGCTAGCAGTGCGATACCCAGGTCTAAGGCGCGCTTCTGACCGCGAACACTGGATTGCGAAAGGGCGAGCTTTCCCGAGTCCGAGGCGGTCGCGTGGGTATCGCTGCCCAAGGTCCAGCTGGGGTAAGCCATTCGGAACCGGACTCCGTCGGGTACGAGGGCAGAAATGGAGACCATGGCGTCAATCATGCCTCGGTAGGAATGCTCCTCGGGGTGAAAAAATAGGGTTTTGGGCCGGAGGTGCAGCACCCGCAAGGCGAGGCGATCCAAGGGCCATTTGCCCGACCCCACATGGGCTTCGGCCTGCCCATAGCCGCGGTAAAACAAGGCGCTTCGGCCCCCGGCACTGAGGGAGGCACGAACGGCGAAAAAGCCGACCAAGTGCCCCAACGAAAATAAGGCCACCAAGGCCCGCGAGAACCGCCAATCCATCGGTAAAAACGCATACCCGGCCAGCATGACCCCCGAAGTGATCAAAAAAGCACTCACGACGCGGCGCAGCGAGGCGAACTTGCTGAAGGCACCCCAAAACGCCATGCTGACCGTCCAGAAGACGGCAAAAAGAGGCAAGAAGACGAGGCGGAAGCGTTCGGGATAGGCTCCACCTTCCACATAGCGGTGGTTGCGCTCCCAATAGGTGCTGACGCCATCGCTGAGGACATAGCCGATCAAAAGGGTCAACAGAAAAGGCAGCAAAGCACGGCCCCAGGAGCGCGTCAAGGTCGCAAAGCCCTTGGCGTAAATGCCCAGGGAGATCAACGCCCGGTAGGCGAGGGCTTGGCCTTGAAAATGCTTGGTGGCAAAGATGGCCATCGCCTCGTGAAAGGTCTTGATGTAGTGCCAGCTTTGGTGTTTCGTGCTTTCGCCCTTGTAGTGTAGGATGGGGCTATCCGCTAAGTAGTAATTGCGGTAGCCCGCCTGCAGTACGCGGTAGGAGAGGTCGATGTCCTCGCCATACATGAAGAAGGCTTCGTCAAAGCCGCCAATTTCTTGAAGGACCGCGCCGCGCATGAGCATCCAGGCGCCGCAGTGCACGTCGACATAGCCCGATTCCTCAGGGGCCAAGTGGCCCGCGTAGTAGGCACCAAAGCGGGGGTGCTTGGGGAAGAGTTTGGCCAGCCCTAGGATGCGGTAGAGGGCGACTGCTGGGGTGGGGAGGCCGCGCTTGGATTCGGGTAAAAAGTGGCCCGAGCCGTCGATCATTCGGCAGCCCATGGAGCCAATTTCTGGCTGTGCCCGCATGACGTCGATGGCACGGCGGAAATTGTCTTCCGAAACCACCGTATCCGGGTTCAGGTAGAGCACAAACTCGCCCTTCGCCTGAGCGGCCGCAAGGTTGTTGGCGCGCCCAAAGCCCAAATTCTCTAGGCTAGCGATGCAGGTCACCCACGGAAAGTGTTTCTGGATATGCGCTACGCTTCCATCCGACGAGGCATTGTCCACCACAATGACCTCCACCTGCAATCCCTGGGAGGCACGTTGGACGCTGCGCAGGCATTGGTCGATGTACGCCTTGACGTTGTAGTTGACGACGATGACGCTCAAATCCATGCTCATCGCTGCAACGTTGTTTCGAAGGGAACGCGCTGTTGGAAGGAACGGCTTAAGGTCACCTCATCCGCGTATTCGAGGGCATCGCCGACGGGAAGGCCCCGGGCGATGGCGGTGAGGCGTATGGGGAGGTCCCCAAGCTTGCGGTAGATGTAAAAAGCGGTGGTGTCGCCCTCCATGGTCGCACTCAGGGCGAGGATGACTTCCTCGATGCCTTCGTTCTCCACCCGGCGCACCAGTTCATCGACCGTCAGATCACTGGGTCCCATGCCATCCATGGGCGAAATCAAGCCGCCCAATACGTGGTAGCGGCCCTTATGCATCGAGGTGTTTTCCAAGGCGAGGACATCGCGAATATCTTCGACCACACAGAGGGACCGGCGGTCGCGGCGCTCGTCGGCACAGATGTGGCACACCGCCTCGTCGGCAATGGCATGGCAGTCTCGGCAGAATTGGGTGTTTTTGGCTAATTCTTCCATGCCTTCTGCGAGGTCGAGAATGCGTTGGGGCCCTTGCTTGAGAAGGTGCAATGCCAACCGAAGCGCCGATCTCCGACCTATACCAGGTAATCGACTTAACTCATGGACGGCGCGTTCCAGGGATTTGGAGGGAAGTTCCATTCTTGTAAAAGTACGCCAACTTTGAATCGACATTTGGAACCTTACCTTTCCCGTATGAATCCTTGGTCCATTCTTTTTCTCATGGCGGCCTATTTTGGCTTGCTCGTTATTATTGCTCGCCGTTTCACCGGCAGCGCGGACAACCGAACTTTTTTTACCGGCAACCGCCAGTCTCCCTGGTACGTGGTGAGCTTTGGGATGATTGGCGCCTCGTTGAGTGGGGTCACCTTTATTTCGGTGCCGGGCTGGGTGGAAACGTCCGGCTTTGCTTACCTGCAGATGGTCCTCGGATATGTGGTCGGTTATGCGGTCATTGCCTACGTCCTTTTACCTCTGTATTATCGCGAGAATACCACGACGATTTATGGGTTTTTACATTCTCGTTATGGGCGGTCCGCCCATGCTACGGGAGCCTGGTTTTTTATTCTTTCCCGATGGGTGGGTGCATCCTTCCGGTTATATCTCGTCGCGGCGGTGTTGCAGACGCTCGTTTTTGATCCCCTTGGCTTGCCTTTCTGGCTCACGGTTCTGCTGACCCTGTCCCTAATTTGGCTGTACACCTATCGCGGGGGGATTCGCTCCGTCATCTTTACGGACACCCTGCAAACGGTCGCGATGCTGGGAGCCCTGATTTTGTCCATTTACTTTATTCGCCAGGCTCTTTCCCCCGAGGATTTGGCGACGTGGGGCGCCTCGGTGGATTCCCAAATTTTCTTTTTTGACGTGGCCGATGGCCGAAACTTTTGGAAGCAATTTCTCGGAGGGGTATTTATCACGTTGGCCATGACAGGCTTGGACCAAGACATGATGCAAAAGAATCTTACCTGCCGAACCCTGGGCGAATCCCAGCGCAATATGATGACCCTCGCCGTGGTCCTCATTGCGGTGAATTTCTTATTCCTGACGCTGGGCAAGGATTTGAGCATGTACGCGCTGGCTCATGGCATCGAGGCTAAAGGGGATGCTCTCTTCCCGGCCGTGGCTGTTTCCAGTGCACTGCCCAGTGTGGTAGGCATCCTCTTTATTCTTGGTTTAATTGCCGCCGCCTATTCCTCCGCGGATTCCGCGCTGACGGCGTTGACGACGTCCTTTTGCGTGGACATCCTGGGGGTGGAGGCCAAATCGGAGGCTGAAGCCGTGCGCACTCGTCGAATCGTCCATATCGGCATGACCTTGGCAGTCGCCGCTCTTATTGTCTTCGCCCGTCCGTTCGTAGACGCCAGCATCATCAAAAACATTTTCACCGCCGCGGGCTATACCTATGGCCCACTGCTCGGCCTCTTTGCCTATGGCCTCATCTCCACCAAGCGCCCATCCCACATGTGGTGGATTCCGGCGGCTGCGATTGCGAGCCCCTTGCTTACGTATGGTTTGAGCATCTGGGTGCCCGCCGCCCTGGGCTACACCTTTGGCTTTGAGCTCATCCTGGTCAATGGAGCCCTTATGACGGGATTCTTGGCCTTGGAGCCGAAAGCGCGGGTTAGCTAGAGGG
>DNWN01000164.1 GCA_003507115.1 Cryomorphaceae bacterium
CAGCCCCGCCATATCGAAATACAAATCCTCGCCGATCAACACGGCCATTGTGTGTATTTGCATGAGCGGGAGTGCTCCATTCAGCGCCGTCACCAAAAAGTCTTAGAGGAGGCGCCTTCCGTCATCCTCACGCCGGCTCAGCGGCAAGCGATGGGCGAAGCGGCGGTGAAAGCAGCGCAGTCCTGCGGCTATGTGGGCGCCGGCACCGTGGAGTTCATCTACGATGCCTCGGGCGGCTTTTATTTTCTTGAAATGAATACGCGCCTTCAGGTAGAGCATCCTGTCACGGAATGCATTACGGGGCTGGATTTGGTTCGTGAACAGCTGCGCATTGCGGCCGGAGAGCCACTCGGCTACACCCAAGCGGAAATTCCCATGCTGGGCCATGCTTTGGAGCTGCGCGTCTACGCGGAGAATTGCCGGGAAGGATTTACCCCCGACATTGGCATGCTGAAGGTCTACCGACGTCCCCAGGGACCGGGCATTCGTGTGGATGATGGGCTAGAAGAAGGCATGGAGATTTCCATCTACTATGATCCGATGATTGCCAAGTTGATAGTCCATGCCCCGGATCGGGCCTCGGCCATCGAGCGAATGCGCCGGGCGATTTCGGACTACGTCATCATTGGGGTGGAGACGACCTTGCCCTTTGGGCAGTTTGTACTGAACCATGAAGCCTTCATTTCTGGTCAGTTCGATACCCACTTTGTGGACCAACATTTTGATCCCAATCTACTGGCCCAGGGGGAGGACGAAGCCGTTGCGGCAGCCTTGGCGCAGTATCGTGCAGGCGAATTGCAGCCCCCGGCGCACAGTGGGTCGGCCACAACTTCGGCATGGCGACGTCGGTAAGATTGTATATCCTGGCCTTGGGGTTATGGGTGGCACCGCGCTTGCAAGCCCAAGTGGAGGTCATGTACCAAGGAAAACCTTCCAAAGCGACGGTGATTGGCCAAGACACGATTCCGTGGATTTTTCTGGATGAAGTGATGGTCTTGGACCAGCCCACCTTTTCGGATGCCGAAGCGCGATTGAATTACCTGCGTTTGAAGCGCCGGGTGATAAAAGTCTATCCCTATGCCAAGGGACTGGGCGAACGCTTGGACAGCTTGAATATGCGCTTAGCCACGGAAAGGAATTACTTCAAGCGAAAACGTATCACCAAACGGTACCAGAAGTATTTGTCCGAGCGTTTTGAGCCCGAATTGCATAAACTCACCGTCTCGGAAGGCCAAATCCTCTGCAAACTGGTCTACCGCGAAACACACCAGACCGTCTTCGATCTCATTCGGGAATACCGCTCGTGGATTCAAGCGGTAGGGTGGAATGTCACCGCATCTTGGTGGGACATTTCGATTAAAAAATCCTACGAGCCCACCCAAGTCGAGGAGGATGCCTGGATCGAAAAGATATTGCTGCAGGCCTTCGCCAACGGTCAACTGCAGCCCCGGACGTACTTTTACCATCCCCCGGAAGTCAGCCCATGAAGTTTCACCCTCAGTCCCACCAAGATACCCCGCTCGCCCGCCGCGTGCTCACGCTGCGCGAAGGGGCTTTTGCGGGCTCGCCACATCTGCAGGGTTTAAGTGATGCCTTTATCGAAGCGCGTGCAGTGGGTTACGCACCGGAGTCCCGCGCCACGCTGGTGGCCGTTCTCCGCGACCAGTACGCTGCACAGGGATTGACGGATGGCCAAGAAGCACAGCTTCAAGCGCTGGCGCAACCGGGCGCGGTGACCATGACCTGTGGGCATCAGCTTGTCGTGGGTGGTGGCCCCCTGTATGTGCATAGCAAGATTCGGGAAGTGGCCGCACTCAGCACGCAATGGGAGGTCCCCGTGCGCCCCGTCGTACCCGTATTTTGGATGGCCACAGAAGATCACGATGTGGAAGAAATTCGGCATATCTCTTTTGAAGGGAAGCGCTACAGCATGCCGCTTGCCTACGAAGGTTGGGCGACAGGTTGCATTCCGTCCGAGGCCGTGCTGCCCGTCATCGCGGCGATCGAGAAGGATTGGGGTGCCCACGGCGCATTAGCCGAGCAAATTCAAATCCTTAAGACATCCTACCTTCCAGGAGAAACTTTGGCCGATGCTACGCGCCGAATGATGGCCCACTGGCATCCCTCGGTGCTCTGCTTGGACGCTTCGGATGCTCGCTTGAAGGCTTTGGCCGCTGAGCTGTGGACGGATGAAATCCAGCACCAGCGCATGTTTTCAACGCAGAACGATGCGCCATGGACGGCACAAGGCTGGGAGCCACCCGTCGACGTGAAGCCCTCGACCCTTTTCCTGCTCGAAGACGGCCGCCGAACGCGTCTGGATTTCCTTGGAAAAGGGCAGTGGCAAGCGGGCGCGCGCTCAGTGAGCGAGGCGGAGCTACAGGATCGCATGGCTAGCCAACCCGAAACCCTGAGCCCCAATGCCATCCTTCGTCCTGTCTACCAGGAGTATATTCTTCCAAATGTCCTTTATGCCGGAGGGTCTGGGGAGATGGAGTATTGGCTTCAGCTCATTTCCTACTTCCAGGACCGAGGCATGCCAGCCACTCGGATGCACTTGCGGACGTCCTTCGAATGGTGGCCGAACAGATCCTGGCGCCAATGGCAGAAGCTTTCCGCCCTGGGACTATCCTACCACGCGACCATCGCAGAAGTACGCGAGGCGTGGCTAAAGGAGGACTCGGCCCCCCTGGCAGGAGAGCACCCCGTGACGAAGGCCATCTCAGCGCATATCCGAAGTGAGTACGGTAAATATTCTGATTTAGAGCGATCTGCAGAGTCTTGGTTAAAGCGAATATCCAAGGAGGAAGATCGAATGCGAGAACGGGCTCGACGCGCGGTTGTGCGTGCTCAGAGCGACCGTTGGCAGGCTTTTCTCACTGTCAAAGCGACGCAATTTCCGGGTTCTGTGGAAAGTGGCGGGGCAGGGGCGATGCAAGAACGCACTTGGACGGCCTTAGACTTGGCCTACCACGTTGGCCAGCTTCCATTTGATGCCATGGAGGATGGGCTTGTGGCCCATCTTGATTTGAACAACGGAATGCCCTTTTTGTGGGCCTGGATGCTCCCTGATTCTGGGGAATAACCTTGTTGAAAAAGGCCATTTTTCATGGCCCAAGCCCTGTGGATGCGAAGTATCTTTGTTGTCCATGCAAGATGCCATTCTCATCCTCGATTTTGGTTCCCAGTACACGCAGCTCATAGCACGCCGTGTTCGTGAACTCCAGGTATACTGTGAAATTCATCCCTTCCACCACATTCCGGCGAATTGGGCGGATTTTAAGGCCATTATTTTGAGCGGTTCACCCTTCTCCACCTTGGAAGAGGGCGCTCCCCATCCCGACTTAACCCCGATGCTGGGCACGTTGCCCATTTTAGGAGTGTGCTATGGAGCGCAGTTCTTGGCCAAAACCCGTGGTGGAAAGGTTGCGCGCTCGACCCACCGTGAATACGGCCGGGCCAACATGGCGGCGGTAGAAGGGGAGTCGCGTTTGCTCAAAGGGGTGCCCGTGGGATCCTGCGTATGGATGAGCCATGGCGACACGATTGTTGCGCTGCCGGATCATGCCGTCGTCGAGGGCTCCACGGCCGATGTCCACGTAGCGGCCTATCGCTTCCAAGGCGAAGAGACCTACGGCATCCAATTCCACCCCGAAGTCCACCACTCGGAGCACGGGGTGCAACTCTTGAAAAACTTTGTCTACGACATTGCGGGATGCAGCGCTAGCTGGACCCCGGATGCCTTCATCGAAAGCACGGTAGATGCTTTGCGCGCTCAGATTGGCGAGGGCAAGGTGGTTTTGGGATTGAGCGGGGGTGTGGACAGCACCGTCGCCGCCATGCTGCTCAAAGAAGCAATTGGCGACCGCTTGTACTGCATTTTCGTGAACAACGGATTGCTGCGGAAGAATGAATACGATTCGGTTCTCACCCAGTATGCAGGCCTCGGCCTCCACGTCAAAGGCGTGGATGCTTCCGCGGATTTCTATGCAGCCCTCGATAACCAAGAGGAGCCCGAAGCTAAGCGCAAAGCCATTGGCCGCGTGTTTATTGAAGTATTTGACCGAGAAGCCATGGCCATTTCGGGCGTGGAATTCTTAGGTCAAGGCACCATTTACCCAGACGTGATTGAATCCGTTTCGGTCAATGGACCTTCCGTGACCATCAAATCCCACCACAACGTGGGCGGCTTGCCGGATTTCATGAAGCTCTCAGTTGTTGAACCTTTACGTTCACTCTTCAAAGACGAAGTGCGTCGAGTAGGGAAGGCCTTGGGCTTGTCGCCGTCGTTGCTAGGACGTCATCCTTTCCCTGGGCCGGGCTTGGCTATCCGCATTTTGGGATCGATTACGCCGGAGCGCGTGAAAATTCTCCAAGAAGTAGACCACATTTTTATCCAAGGCTTGCGGGATGCCGGACTCTACGATGAGGTTTGGCAAGCAGGTGCTATCCTGCTGCCTGTCAAGTCGGTGGGGGTCATGGGCGACGAGCGCACCTACGAGCAAGTGGTAGCCTTGCGTGCCGTTCAGAGCACCGATGGCATGACGGCGGATTGGGTCCATTTGCCCTATGAATTTTTGGCCCGAATTTCGAATAGCATTATCAACAACGTCCGGGGCGTAAACCGCGTGGTCTACGACATCAGCAGCAAGCCCCCCGCAACCATTGAATGGGAATAAGAACCCTCTTTTTCACTGCGCTGCTGGCCGTCACTTCGGCGGTCCAGGGTCAAGTTCTTTTGGCGGATAGCGCCCTCACCATTCCGCGTCAAACGTGGATCGTGGCCTTGCCCTTTGAGTTGGCCGTCGACTCCACGGAGGCCTTTGCGTTTGAAGCCCCTCGATTGACCATGAACAATCGGATGGCCGTCCAGTTCTACACCGGTCTCCGAGCGGGGGTAGATTCTCTGAACCGGGTGGGATTTGACATACAGCTCGTGTTGGCGGAGCATGTGGAAGCGACCAATACCTTCCGGATGGAGGTGAATGGTTTTTTGGTGACCTATACGCCCGAGGCTTTTATGGCGCAGATCAGTCGTCAAGCGCTCTGCAAAATGGGGGAATGCAAGATCATTGGACCCTTCCGAGGTGAAGCCAGCGAAGTCTTAGCTTCCCTCTCTCAAGGCGTCCCCGTCATCAACCCGGTTTCGCGGAAAGTCGATGTCGAAGGGAGGCCCTATCTCATTGCCGCGGCCTCCATGCGCACGGCAGAAATTTCGCGTTTGGCGGAGCGGGCCGTGGCGGCGCAAAAAATGGCCCCTCAGAGCCGAACGGTGTTGCTGCTGGACGGAAGTGCCAATGATGCCGCATTTTTGGAGGCGTATACGGTTGCGGGAGGAAATACGGCCGACTTGGTCAAAAAGAATTATCAAGGGGGAGCCGTCTTGGATGCATCCGCTTCGGTCGGCGTCTTTACCCGCATCATCTCCTTGAGCGATAAGGTCTTGGTCACGGCGCGTATTCTCAACCAAATGCGTCCTTTTGAGGCGGCGAAAACCGAGTTTTGGACTTTAGGGAATGTCCTGTCTAGCAGTGCCTTGGATGCCCAGCTTCTCATGCGTCAACCCTTGGTGTGGTCTCAGGTAGAGCGCCTGGACTACATGCAATTTAGACGTTTCGATGCCTTGTTATTTAAAGCTGCGCAAACCACACCCGGTCGCTGGGAATGGCTCGGCTTGGACATGGCCTGGTTTAGTGCCTACATGGATTCCGAAGTCCCTCATGCCTTTGAAGGGCCCCGCCGCATGTATCAATGGAAGCACGTGCCGGGAGGAGGCTACTACAACCACGCTGCCTTGATCTACCGCTATGATCGTAAAAATGGCGTTCAGGCGCAGTGGACGCCGTCTATGGATTACGGAACCGAAGTAGACCTCTCGGAAGACGAAGAGCCCACGGATCCTTTGGCGTCTCCCGAAATCGCCCCAAAACCCCTTGAAAAATAATATCCCGCATGACCACACTGGCCCACCTCGAACCCACCTCTGTATGGACCGCCTTTGAAGAACTCAATGCCGTTCCCCGCCCGTCCAAGCGCGAAGAGCAAGTGCAAGCCTTTGCTGTAGCGGTAGGGAAGTCTCTGGGGCTGCCCACCGACAAGGATGCCGTCGGGAACGTGCGCATCACCAAGCCGGCGAGTCCCGGGATGGAGAACGCCCCCACCGTGGTCATTCAAGCCCACCTGGATATGGTGTGCCAGCAGAATGAAGGCACGGGCCATGATTTTGACCGGGAAGGGATTGCGATGTTCATCGAGGGCGGCTGGGTGAAAGCTCGCGGCACTACCCTCGGAGCAGACAACGGTATCGGTGTCGCCTTTGCGATGGCCACGTTGCGCTCAAAGGACCTCATTCATCCGGCTATCGAAGTGCTGTTCACCTCGGACGAGGAAACCGGTATGACCGGGGCATTAGGGCTACAGCCTGGTTGGATTCAAGGAAAGTACTTGCTGAATATCGACACAGAAGATGACCAGGAGCTCACCATTGGTTGTGCCGGCGGCATCGACGTGACGGCCCTCGGGCAAGCGGCGTACCGTCCCGCACCCGTGGAAGAACCTCAGGCGTACACCGTGACGATCAAAGGCCTCACGGGTGGCCATTCTGGTATGGACATCCATGTGGGGCGCGGCAATGCCAACCTCTTGATGGTGCGCTTGTTGCGTGAATTGGAGCGGGAGGCCTGTGTGCTGGTCCACCGGGTAGAAGGGGGGAATTTGCGCAATGCCATTCCGCGTGAATGCCAAGCCACCGTCATCATGGGGGCGGCGCATGCCGACCTTTTGCGCACTTCGTTTGCTCGGCTTTCGGCCGAGCTCTTCCGGGAGCATGCCACGACCGATCCGCATATGGAATGTGTCCTGACAGACCTGGGTTCGACCACCCTCGAGGTCCTGGCCGCGGGAGCACAGCAAGCCCTCTTGCAGGCCATCTCTGCGTGCCCCGCCGGCATATTGCGCATGAATCCGGATGTTCCCGGTTTGGTGCAGACCTCCAACAATGTGGCCAAATTGAAGATTCACCCCGAGGGCGTGGAGGTGCTCTGCCTCACGCGAAGCAGTGCCGAATCCGAAAAGATGGATGCCGCACACCGCATTGCAGGGGTGCTGAATTTGGCCGGCTTAACCACCACCTTCGCCGGATCCTATCCGGGATGGGAGCCCGCTCCAGGCGGAACGCTGGCTTCGCTGATGCGTGAAACCTACGTGGACCTCTTCTCGGAGGAACCCCATGTCAACGCCTGCCATGCGGGATTGGAATGTGGTATTATCGGAGAACGCTGTCCTGGCATGGAAATGATTTCTTTTGGGCCCAATATTCGCGGAGCGCATAGCCCCGATGAGCGGGTAGAAATTGCCAGCGTCCAGAAGTCATGGACGTACTTTGTGGAGGTGTTGGAACGCTTAGCCCGTTTGAACTAACCGCCAATCCCTCGTGTTATGACCTGGATGATCGACGTTTTTTTTGGTTTGCTGGCTTATGTGCTCATGGAAGGGGCTGCGTGGGCGGCACACAAGTATTTGATGCATGGCCCCTTGTGGTTTCTCCATGCGGACCACCACACGAAAGAGCCAGGCTTTTTCGAAAAGAACGACTACTTCTTCCTGATTTTCGCCATTCCGAGCTGGCTCTGCATTATGCTGGGCATGATGTATGGCGTGTCGGAATCTGTGGCCTTTGGGCTCGGGATCGCCGCGTACGGGGTCACCTACTTTTTGGTTCACGAGATTTTTATCCACCAGCGATTTCGCTTCTTGCAACGAAGCGATTCCCCCTACTGGAATGCCGTGCGGCTGAAGCATAAGTTGCACCATAAATCCTTGACCAAGGACGGGGCCGAGCATTTTGGCTTACTATGGGTTCCATTGGACTGGATTCGGGCTCAAAAAGAGAAGGCCTAAGTGGAGTCTCGCCTATACCTCATACTCGACCTCCTCGTTTTTCTGGGTCCCTTGACTCGGGCTTTTGAACCACGCATTTTTTACATCGGCAAATGGAAGCGTCTGTTGGCGGCCACCATGGCGGTATGGGCCCTTTTCCTACCCTGGGATGCTTGGTTTACCGCCCAGGGAGTCTGGGGGTTTTCCGCGCCCTACCTCGTAGGATGGAACTTCGTTGGCTTGCCCTTGGAAGAAATACTCTTCTTTGTGGTAGTGCCCTGGGCGTGTTACTTCATTTTTGAGGTCCTGCAACTCTTTTTCCCCTGGGGCCAAACGCGCTCCTGGGTATACCTCCTGGCCCTCGGGTCGGGCATCGGATGTATCGCCGTGGCCATGAACCACCCCCAGCAGGCCTACACGTTCTGGACCTTTTTATTGCTTGGGGCGGGATTGGGTCTGACGTTTGTCTGGAAACCTTGGTGGCTGGCTGCCTTTTTTCGGAGCTATGCCGTGGCCTTGGCCCCTTTCTTTTTGGTGAATGGCTTACTGACAGGCTCCGGTTTAGAAGAGCCCATTGTATGGTACAATGACGCCCAAAACCTCAGTATTCGACTCGGAACGATTCCCGTGGAGGATGCGTTTTATGGCTTACTTATGATGCTCCTTTACACCACCGTTGTCCAATGGAAAAAGAACCCGAAGTCCTCTACGTAGACGGCTGGATTGCCCTCATCGTCAAGCCTGCGGGGTTGATGGTCGAACCGGATAAGCATGGCCACCCCAATGTCCAGGATTGGGCAAAACACCAATGGGGTGGGACGACGTGGGCTGTCCATCGACTGGATCGACCGACGAGTGGCCTCTTGGTCATTGCGCGCAAGAAAACAGCTTGCACTCGGCTCATGCAGCAATTTGAAAAACGCTTGATCGGCAAACGCTATGTGTTCCGCACGGAAGCGGCTCTTCCAGAAGGGGAGTGGTATTGGGAAGATCAGTTGGAAAAGCGCCCCGCCGAGTTTCGCTCCGTGGTGGTCGACGCGCCTGCGGGACAGCGGGCGAGTTTGCGAGGACATCGTCGCACGGAGCAAGAAGCGGAAGTAGAACTCTTTACGGGCCGCTACCATCAAATTCGAGCTCAAACGGCACATCGAAATGTTCCTGTCCTCGGGGATACATTTTATGGAGGTACCCCATGGTCTGAAGATGGAATCGCCCTGCATGCGAGCTACTTGCGCTTTGCACACCCGCAATCTCAAGAGCTCATGGAGTTCCAGCATTACCCAGACTGGTACACTGCGGCCAAAGATTGAGGACCTCGTAGCGCCGGAAACCGGGAACCTGCCGTACTTTTGACGCTCACAATCGTTCTATGCTTACCCGTCGTCACATCCGCATCCGAGTCATGCAGGCGCTATTTGCCTACTATCAAGGCGAATCCCTCGACCGCCAACGCGCCCTCGAAGGACTCAACGACAGCATTGAATCCATCTACGAGTTATACCTCTATGAACTGCGCATGTTTTGGCAGTTTCACCGCTTCCTGGAGGAGCGCTTAGAGATTGAAACAAACAAGCAATTCCCGATTGAGGCCCGCAAGAATCGCATTCAAGTCTTGTTAGACATGCCCTTTATGCACGCCTTGGTAAATGACGAGGGCCTCATTGGGGCGTGGGAAAAGAAGCGAGTTTTTTGGGGTGAGAGGGTGGATGTGCTCCGCACAGCCTTCTTTGAGTTCTGGAATGGCGAACTGGAGTCGGGATTTGTTGATGAAACAGAAGTTCTTCTGGAAGCGGACTGCATCATTTGGTTTAAACGCTTTTATCGGGAGGCGATAGCGAACAATGAATCCATTCATGCGCACTATGAAGCCGTAAGTATGTATTGGGCGGATGACCTCGATGCAGCCCAAATGATGGCGGTTCAGACGCTTCAAAATGCGAAACGAAGCAAGCCGCTGTTGGTTCGATTGTTCAAGGACGAAGCGGATGCCCAATTTGGCGCCTCTCTATTCTTGAAAGCGTTGAACGCCCACGAAGAATGGGTGGACCGTATTCGAGGGAAGGCAGACAAATGGGATTACGAGCGCTTGGCCCCGGTGGAGCGCTGTATTCTGGAAATGACCCTGACCGAAGTGGTTAATTTTAGCGAGGTTCCTACCAAAGTGAGTATCAACGAGGCCATTGAATTGGCCAAACAATATGGTTCGGAGAAAAGTCCAGGGTTCATAAATGGCTTACTGGATGCCATGTTGATTGACCTCAAGGCAGAAGGCCGTATTCAAAAGCTAGGTCGAGGCCTCATAGAATCGTAATTTCACGCAAATTTTTCACCTACCATGAAACACACATTTTATTTCGCTGCGAGCCTATTGGCCCTCGTTTCGTGCTCTGACGCCACGTCTAAAATTAAATCCACGGAAGATCGCATGGCCATTGAGGCTGTCACGTCCGCCTCGGTTCCTGTCTTCCGCTTTGAGAAAGAGAGCCATGATTTCGGTGAGATGAAGGAAGGTGATGTGGGCACCACAGAATTCACCTTTACGAATGAGGGCGAAGTGCCCTTGATCATATCCTCTGCGCAGGGATCCTGCGGTTGCACGGTGCCCGAATATTCTAACGCCCCGATTGGGCCAGGCGAAGAAGGAACCATTACGGTTCGATTCAATAGCGCAGGCAAGCCGGGCAATCAGACCAAGACCGTCACACTGTCGGCCAATACCGTCCCAAATACAAAAGTTTTGACCATTACGGCCAAAGTTGAACCCAAAGCTGAATAAACTATGACCCTTTCATTTCTCCAAGCCGATCCACAAGGTGGACTCGCGAGCTTTCTCCCCTTAATCGCCATTGTGGCCGTGATGTATTTCTTTTTCATCCGCCCGCAGATGAAGAAGCAAAAGGAAGAGAATAAATTCCGTGCGGCCTTAGAAAAAGGCATGAAGGTGGTCACCACGAGTGGTATCCACGGCAAGATCCTTGAGGTAGATGAAAAAACGGTTCTCCTTGAATGCGAAAATTGCCGCTTGCGCTTCGAACGCGCGGCCATTAGTAAAGACATGACAGCGGGCGTGAACCCAGCTGTCGCCAAGAAATAAGCGAATTAAATCCGGCGCATCTGCGCTTGGAGCATCTTAAGCTGGTCGGCGAGGAGTCCCTTGTCGTCCAGCTTTTTTGCTTCCGTGAGGAGGATTTGCGCCTCTTTCTTCTTGCGCTTGGTCATCGCCATGGCGGCCAACTGCATTTTGGCCAGGGCCCGGTCCTGCTTGAGGCGTAGTCCCGTGTTTAGCGCTTTCTTCATCCACGTTTCGCTCTTGGACAAGTTGGTTTGAGAGGTCATCAATCCGCGCAAGAAGTAGAAATAGGCCAGTTGCCCTTTAATCAGTGTTTGTTCCGGGTGTGAGATGCCATCTAAATGCCGCTCGGCTTTGATGAAATCCTGCTTGCGGACGTACCACAGTGCCATAAGGATGCGCTCATTTCGAAAATGAAAAAGCACCGGGACTCCGGCAAGAAGAGTGAGAAAAATGCCATTGCCAATTTCGACTTCAGTGAATTGCCAAACGGATAGGGCTACGATGGCGGCTGCGATAGCCAGGCGGAGGTATCTACGAATCATGCCGCAAAAATAGGGGTAGTTACTGAAGGATTTCGATCCGATTTCGTCCCAAGGACAATCGCTGCTCCGATTCGAGCTTCTTGAGGAGGCGGGACACCACTTCTCGGGATGAATGGAGGGCCTGTGCAATGTCGGAATGGCTCATCTCAACGGTCTGACTATCGGAAAGCTTGGCTTTCTCCAGAAGAAAGTTCCAGAGTCGTTCATCGAGTTGTCGGAAGGCCACTTCATCCAAGGCGTGTAGGGCTTCTTCAAAGCGGAGTTGATAACTTCTGAGCACAAACTCAAGCCATTCTGGATGGGTCTTGATCCACGAGGAGGCATACGTATTGGGTATGCAGACCATTTCCGTCTCTTCTTCGACCACCACTTCTACGGTGACTTTCTTGCCGGTCATGCAGCAATTGATGGTGCTCGAACAGGTAGATCCAGCGGTTAAAAAGTAAAGGAAGAGTTCCCGATCATGGTCCTCGTCTCGACGCATCACGCGAAGATTCCCTTTGAGAATGAGTGGGACAAATTCGACGGGCATACCGGGCTCGGCAATGAGATCCCCTCGGGAAAATGTGCAAAAATGTCCATGGCGTTCGATGTCTGCAAGCAATTCGGCGCTCTGAAACCCAAATTGGGTTTGGATGTCTTGAATTCTATGTGCCATCATGGGAACTGGGTATGAAAGTAAATCAATGAGCACAAGGTTATGCTACATGGCCTGTTCAAAACATCTTTCATGGTTGGTTCGATGCGGTGAATTATACCCCTAATTTAACCCTAAACAGTCGAGACACCATGCCTAAAGCGACCAAGCCCGTCAAGAAGATATTCGTTCTGGATACCTCTGTCATTTTGTACGACCACCACGCCATCATGAACTTTGAGGAGCATGATGTGGCCATCCCCATTCCGGTTTTGGAGGAGTTGGATGAGTTCAAAAAGGGGAGCGATACCAAGAATTTTGAAGCCCGTGAGTTCATTCGTATGCTGGATAAAAAGGCTGCGGATAAACCCTTGACGGATTGGATTGACCTCAATGGTGGAAAACGGGGCAAGTTCCGGGTGATTATGGCTACACCCCGTTTGGACGTGGATGCGACGGAGATTTATGGCAAGGGGAAGAACGATCACAAGATCATCAATGCGGCCCTGTATCTCCAAATGGAAGAGCCCGACCGGCCCGTCATTCTCGTGACCAAGGACATCAATCTGCGACTCAAGGCGAAAGCACTCAATGTGGCCGCCGAGGATTATTTGACAGGGAAAGTCAAAGAAACGGACACCCGCTTCACGGGGCGGGGTGAAATCGGAGCGTTCCCCCCCAAAGCACTTCAAACCTTGTATGAATCAAAATCTGTGGAATTAAACCCGGAGATCAAGGCAAATTCCAAGTTGGGATTAAGGTCTAACCAGTTTTACATCTTGAAATCCGCCCGGTCCTCTGCACTCGGATTTTATCATGGGCAATCGAGCCGCATGGAATTGGTAGAAAAAAGTAGCTATTACGGCATTAAGCCGCGCAATAGCGAGCAAACTTTTGCTTTGCACGCCATCATGCACCCCGACATCAAGCTGGTCACCCTGACTGGCGTGGCGGGTACGGGAAAGACGCTTTTAGCGCTCGCAGGGTCGCTAGAACAGCGGCGAGATTTTAAACAGATTTACCTCGCTCGTCCCATTGTCCCGCTTTCTAACCGCGACATTGGCTTCCTGCCGGGAGATGCGGAGCAAAAAATCAACCCCTACATGCAACCGCTATGGGACAACCTCAAGTTCATCAAGAATCAATTTGGGGAGCGCGACCGCAACTATAAGCAGATTGACGAAATGGTGGCCAACGAAAAAATCTTGGTGACTCCCTTGGCATACATTCGGGGAAGATCCTTGTCCAATGTCATCTTTATTGTAGATGAAGCGCAGAATTTAACCCCGCATGAAGTGAAGACCATCATCACGAGAGCTGGGGAGAATTCCAAGTTCATTTTTACGGGGGATGTTCACCAAATTGACACCCCGTATTTGGACGAACAGTCCAATGGACTGTCGTATTTGGTCGACCGACTCAAAGGACAGGATCTCTATGCTCATGTGACCCTAGAGAAAGGGGAGCGGAGTGAACTCGCCAACCTGGCCAACGATATGCTCTAAACGAGAGAACCCCGCCGAAGCGGGGTTTCTTTATGAATCATGTCTATCTAGGCGTTGATGCGTACCAACGGTCCACCGGCTAAAATCTCGGGAGAGGTCCCAGCTTCATAGGTCTTAAAATTCTCGAGGAACCGCTTAGCTAGGCTCGCGGCAGCGCGGTCATACGCCTCCGGGTCCTGCCATTGTCCTCGGGCATTCAAAACTTCGGGGGGCACACCAGGACATCCCGTAACGCGTTGTATGCCAAATACTTCATCCGTTACGGTGTCCAGCGATTTCCCTTCTAATGCCGCCGTAATCATGGATCGGGTGTAAGAGAGCTTAATGCGCGATCCGACACCAAAACCACCGCCAACCCAGCCCGTATTCACCAACCAAACATGAATATTCTCTTCCTCCATGCGTTTCATCAGCATTGAGGCATATTCACTGGGATGTAAGGGCATAAAGGGAGCACCAAAGCAGGCCGAAAAGACTGCCTTAGGTTCGGTGACGCCCGCCTCTGTTCCAGCGACTTTGGCTGTATAACCCGAAATGAAATGATAGGCGGCTTGTTCTGGACCCAACTTGGAAATCGGAGGAAGAACGCCGTAGGCATCACAAGTGAGGAAAAAAATATTTTTGGGCGCGGGACCTTGTAATCCCGGGGCCACGTGGGTAATGTGCTCAATGGGGTAGGATACGCGGGTGTTTTCCGTAATGGACTTGTCCTGGTAATCGGGCACGCCGGCGTCGTTCATCACAATGTTCTCCAGGATGGCGCCGGGTTTAATGGCATTCCAAATGTCAGGTTCCTTCTCTTGGGAGAGATCAATGACCTTGGCATAGCATCCCCCTTCAAAGTTGAAGACGGTACCGTCCGTCGTCCATCCATGCTCATCGTCTCCAATGAGTAAGCGATGAGGGTCTGCGGACAAGGTGGTCTTTCCCGTGCCACTCAAGCCAAAGAAGAGCGCAGTATCGCCCTGTTTACCCAGGTTGGCAGAACAGTGCATAGGAAATGTGTCGTGGAATTCGGGGTAGAGGAAGTTCAAGGCGGAGAAAATACCTTTCTTGATTTCTCCCGTATACCCTGTTCCACCGATGAGAATCGTCTTTTCTGCGAAACTCAGTATGGCGAAGTTGCTCTGGCGCGTGCCGTCCACCTCGGGATTTGCCAAAAATCCAGGGGCGTGCAAAATTGTCCACTCGGGTTTGAAATTCACCAAATCGGCCGCAGAGGGCTCAATGAACATGTTAAATGCGAACTGATTATGCTCTGGGAATTCGTTGATAACTCGGAGTCGCAAACTCAATCGGGAATCGGCTCCGGCTTGGGCATCGCGTACGTATAATTTTTTCCCATCCAAATAGCCTAAGACTTTGGTCTTAAGGGCCTTGAAAGCCATTTCATCAAAGGGTTTGTTGACTTTGCCCCACCAGACGCGTTCAGAAGTCAAGGCATCCCGAACGATAAATCGGTCCTCCGGAGAACGTCCAGTGAAGGCACCCGTCGAGATGCTGAGCACCCCGTTAGAGGTCAAGGTGCCACGCTTGAGCCGGAGGGCTTCCTCCGTTAAAAACTCAGGCGGGGCCTGATAAACAACAGAAGCAGTATGCAGGCCAAGGGCTGATATCCATGAAAGGGTGGATTCAGTCCCGGAGGAAATGGTATACATTCGAATTCATTCAAGGGTTAGAGCAAATGTAATTTACCTTCGTCCCCGAAAGTCACTAAAAACAATCAGTTTTCAACAGCATTTCAGTGAAATCTATCGTCATACTCGGTGCCGGCCGCAGCACATCCGCCCTGATTGAATATCTCGCCACACACAAAGATGTGGATCAATGGCAACTTCACGTGGTCGATCAAGACGCAGGCTCACTCGAAGCCAAATGTGCTCAATACCCGGCGGTAGAGGCCCACACGGCGGATTTGTCCCAAGAATCGGTGCGGAATACGTGGATTGAAAAAGCAGACGTCGTGGTCTCTATGTTGCCGGCCTTTATGCACCCGGATGTCGCCCGGGCTTGCTTGCGCATGAGTAAACACCTCGTGACCGCTTCCTATGCGAGCGAGGAAATGAAGACCCTCGATGCGGAGGCCCGCGCTAAGGGCTTAGTTTTCTTGAATGAATGCGGAGTAGACCCAGGGATTGATCACATGTCTACGATGGAGATATTAGAAAAGATTCGCCATCAAGGAGGGAAAATCACCTCGTACGAGAGCTTCTGTGGGGGAATCTTGGCTCCCGAGAGCCCAAGCAATCCTTGGCAGTACAAATTCACTTGGAACCCTCGGAATGTGGTGATGGCAGGAGCGGGAGGAGCTGTCAAGTTTGTTCAAGAAGGCCTGTACAAGTTTATCCCCTACCACAAACTGTTCCGACGCACCGAATTCCTGTCTATTCCTGGATATGGTCGCTTTGAAGGCTATGCCAACCGGGATTCACTCAAGTATATTTCAGAGTATGGTTTGGACGGAATTCCCACGATGTATCGGGGAACCTTGCGCCGTCCAGGATTTTGCCGAGCGTGGGACGTGTTCGTACAACTCGGCGCCACGGATGATAGCTATCGGATGGAAGGGGTAGCGAACATGACGCACCGAAGCTTTATCAACAGCTTTTTGGCCTACCACATTTCAGATAGTGTCGAGTTGAAACTCATGCATTATCTGCAGATTCCACAAGATTCCGAGCTCATGGAGATGTTGGAATGGCTGGGCTTATTTGCGGAGGAACCGGTGGGCTTGACCTCTGGCACGCCAGCGCAAGTATTGCAACATATTTTGGAAAAGAAGTGGACCATGACTCCTGCGGACACGGACATGCTCGTCATGTGGCACCGCATTTTCTACACCCAAAACGGCCAAAACTACCGCTTGGAATCCTCGATGGTTTGCAAAGGCAAATCTGCTCAGAATACGGCCATGGCGTTCACGGTGGGCTTGCCCGTGGCTATGGCTACGCGCCTGGTAGCCCTTGGGCTCATTCAAGAACGTGGGGTTTTGCTGCCCATGCGGAAGGAAGTATACGCCCCCATTTTAGCTGAATTGGCTGACTGGGGCATCCGCTTTGACGAACGCCTCACCGAGGTGTAGGCCTTCCTTTAGAGCGTGTAGAGTTCAGGGGGAGCCTCTAAGCGTATATGCCGGGTTTCTTTGTTCACTTCGAGGATAAAAGCTTCGACCAAGGGAATGAGAATGGCTTCCTCCTTGCTCGCATGGCGAAGGACGAGGAGTGGTTGCCCGGGACGATCCATGACCTCCTCGACGACCAACAAGCCCTCCATGGATGGATCGCTGGCGGTATAACCAATGATTTCGTGATAATAGTACTGATCCGCAGAGAGTTCGGGGAGCGCATCATCGGGCAAATATACCGTTCGACCTACGACAGCATTTACCTGGGACTCCTCATCTACATCCTCTAAACGGACTATGAATTCCGCCGTAATGTGGCTGCGAATGCTGGAAATAAAATAGGGGATAGGGGCGCCGGATTCTTCTAAAAAAAGAACATCCAGCGACGCATAGCGTGCTGGATGGTCTGATTCAATATGGAGAATAATTTCTCCTTTGTATCCGTGTTTTTTCCGGAGGAATCCTAGTTGGAAATAACCCTCCATCAATGTTTATTCAGCAGGTGCTTCCTCGGAAGCGGGCTCCTCGGAGGATTCCTCTTCCACTGCCGCTTCGGCAGCGGGAGCTTCCTCTA